>JBJTGE010000339.1:0-4491 GCA_046093785.1 Spartobacteria bacterium | reverse complement strand
GTCATGGACAATGGAAATCTGGCGTCCTGCAAGACGGTTGAAGAGGGCGGACTTTCCGACATTTGGACGGCCTATGATGGCGACATTTCGCATTTATGATGAATGAGGTTTGGCGTGATGGCGGGCCTGGAGACTGCCTTGAATCAAGTAATCCACCCCGCTGACGAGCGTGAGAATACCAGCTGCATACACGGATGCCAGATAATGCGGCAACTGGAGCATCATCCATGCTATGGCCACCATTTGAGCGGCCGTGGCCGCCTTGCCCGTCCAGGTCGGCTTGACATCAAGCGCCCCGTTCAAAAAATACAGAACGCCGCAACCCGCCAAAATGACGGCATCCCTCGCGATCACCAGCACGGGGAACCAAAGGGGAAACGCTTGATTCCAGTTGCCAAGACTCAGTGTGACAATGGCTGTGAGCAGGAGCCCCTTGTCCGCGATCGGATCAAGCACAGCGCCCAAGCGGCTGCGCTGGTTCCAATGGCGCGCGATATAGCCATCCAACCCATCCGTCACCGCCGCAAAAATAAAAACCAGAATCGCCGCCACGCGCTGCCACTCAAGCGGTCTCCCGGCATCCAACGACTGCCCGTAGGAAATGCTGAAAAAGACAAACACCGGAATCAAAAGAATCCGCAAAACGGTCAATTGGTTCGCCAAGGTCATAGAGCAATCTAAACCCATTTCCCCGCATTGCCACGGGAAGGTGTAAGTTCTCCGGGAAAGCAGGCGAACAAGCCCTGCCATTGCCCTACCGCCAGCGAGGTTCTTGACATTACGGGAGCTCAAACATAACTCCGCTCCATGTTTCAGGCCAAGCACACCCTCCTTTTCATCCGATTGGGGATCGTGTTGTTGAGCTTTGCGTCTGTCTTCCACCTCATCGAGCATCTGGAAATTGCCGCCATGGAAAAGTGCCTCGCCCACTGCGAGCCATCGCACGCCTCCTCCGAATCGCAGCAGAGTGATTCCTCGCACACGGACCACCATCACGGCTGTTCGGCTCACGAACACAGCCCCGCCGTCTTGCAATCCACCCTGCTTTTTCTCCCACAGCCCATCGTCCTGACCTCCCCCGAGGAAAAGATGACGGCCCCGCCAGCGATCCATCGCAAGATCGACCATCCGCCGAGGTTATCCTGAACGGCCTCCGGGCGTAGCTGCGCCCTGTCACTCGCCCGACTCGGGCATCGTATGAAAACAATCCGCGTCCCGGCGCGTAAACACCAGCGAATCCATTCATGCATTTCAAACTAACCACTCTCTGTGCGCTTTTGGCCGCCATGCCGGCATTCGGCATCAGCATTGAGTTCGCCGTGCAAACAGCCCTCTCCAACAACCGCGACCTCCAAGCCGCGCACTACGCCGTTTCGAAAGCCAAAGGCCGCCTCGCCCAAGCAGGAAAATGGCCCAATCCCGAACTCGAGCTCTCCGGCATGAGTGATGTCGTCTTCCGCAACGAAGGCGCCGGGGCTTTTACAGTGGGACTCGCGCAGACATTTCCCCTCACCGCCCGCCTTTCACTCGCGAAGGAGTCCGCCCGCGTCGATGTGCTACGCGCGCTGCGCGAAATCCGCAACTGCGAGCGACTTCTCATCTTCGAGGCCCGCGACACAAGCATCGAGATCATGGCATCCCAAGCGCGTGCCAGAGTGCTCGAAGACCTCCTCGCTTCATCACAAAAAACCTCATCCCTCGCCGAGGAGCGACTCGCCGCCGGTCAAGGCAGCCTCGCCGAGAAAAGCCTTTCGCTCGTGGACCAGCGCCGGATCGCCAACGAACTCGACTCGGCCCGCCTCACCCAAAATCTCGCACTCTTGAAATTGAAAACCCTCCTCGGCCTCGGCGCAAACGAACCCCTCGAACTCTCCGGCACGCTCGAGAGCGCGATTGAAAAACTCGGCGCACCATCCTCTCCAAAGTCCATCCACCGCCCGGATGTCGACCTCCTCGCTCTCGAAGAGGAAAAAGCCGGCATCGAAATCGCTCTCGCCCGCGCAGAGGCTTGGGAAGGCATACGGCTCGGCGTCGAATACACCTACGACAAAAATGTGGACCAACCCGAAGGGCTCGGCACCGACAACTTCCTTGGCCTCGCCGTTTCAATTCCGCTTCCGGTCTGGGATCAAAAGAAAGGCCTCGTCGAAGAGCGCATAGCCATCCGGGACGAATCCCTCGCCCGACTCCGCGCCGCGAAACTCGAAATCGAAAACGCCCTCGCCTCCGCCCTGCGCCGGGTGGCCCTGCTCCGATCCCGCCTCGCGGCCTTCGACGCCCAAACCTTGGAACCCGTCTCCAAATCGGTGGAGGAAATGACCATCGCCTTCGAATCCGGCCGCGTGGACATGCGCGACCTCTTCTCCGTTCGCGAAAAACTCGGCCAACTCCGCCTCGAGCGCATCGCCCTCCAATCCCAACTCGCGCTCGCCCTCGCCGACCTTGAATCCACCACCGGCTCGCATCCCACCATCCGCCGCGAATACCTCAGTAAACCTAACGAATGATCATGATCCACAAACCCGCCCTCAACCAGCCCAACGACCTCCTCCAAAATGGTCCCGGGGACCGCGCCCGCCCCCGGGCGCTGTGGGGTGCGCCCCGCGCTCCACATATCGAAAAACCAACGGCCGCAGGCCGCATTCTTCTCCTCGCCCTCCTTCTCATCACCCCCACCCTGCTCGCAGGCCCGGGCCATGATCACCACCACGGCCCCGCCATGGGCACCTCCGCTCACACCGGCCCCGTCACTCTTACCGAGGCCCAGCGCAAGAATCTCGGCCTGGAAACAACCCCCGCCGCCATCATCGAACTCGCTCCCTCGGTCGAAATCCCCGCGATCCTCGTCGTTCCGCCCGAAAAACACGGCTCCGTCAGCGCGCCATTTGCCGGCCGCGTTCTCGATGTCCTTGTGAAAATCGGCCAGCAAATCCAAGCCGGAGATCCTGTCGTCCGCGTCGCCCCCCTCACCGTAGGCAGTCCCGCTCAAACCCTAGCCTCGCCGGTTTCAGGCCATGTGATCCGTCAAAACGCCATGCCTGGCCTCGCATTCACGCCAGAAACGACGCTCGTCGAAGTCGGTGATGACACCCAACTCCTCGCGCAGGGACTGATTTTCCAGTCGCCCGAACTCAACAAAATCCGGATCGGCGCTCCCGCCGCTCTCCTCCTCGATGTCTTCCCCGGCGAGGAATTCCCAGGAGTCCTGCAGCGACTCGACACCGGCCACGCCGCCGAAGACCCCGGCTTCCACCTCTACGCCGCCATCCCGAATCCCGCACACCGCCTCCGCCCGAATTACCGCGGACTCCTCCGCATCGCCCTCGGCGAGGCCCAACCCGCCATTGCCATTCCCCGCCGCGCCATTCTTGGTTCGCTCGGAAAACTTTTCGTCTTTGTGGAAAATGAAGACGGTGCATTTGAAAAACGCGAGGTCGTCACCGGCATCCGCTCTGGAAACCTCGTGGAAATCCTCGAGGGCGTCCTGCCGGATGAAAAAGTCGTCACGGTCGGAAACTACCAACTCCAATACCTCGGAGCCGAATCGGCAGGCGGCGAAGACGAGCACGGCCACAGCCACTGAAAACCATGTTCGACCGCATCATCGCCTTCTCCATCCGCAACCGCCTGCTCGTCGTGGCCCTCGCCGCGCTTGTCGTGGCCTACGGCACATGGGTTCTCCGCAACCTGCCGGTGGATGTCTTCCCTGACCTCAACCGCCCCACCGTCACCATCTTCACCGAAGCCCCCGGCCTCGCTCCCGAGGAGGTGGAAACCCTAGTCACGCTCCCGCTTGAAACCGCCGTCAACGGCGCGACGCATGTCGAGCGCGTTCGCTCACTCTCAGGCATCGGCCTCTCTCTCATCTTCGTTGAGTTCGATTGGCAGACCGACATCTACCTCGCCCGCCAATTCGTTGCCGAGCGCATCCAAGGCGTCGGCGAAACCCTACCCGACGGCATCCGCCCCTTCCTCGGCCCGATCTCCTCGATCATGGGCCAAGTCATGGCGATCGGCCTCACCAGTGACAACCCGAAGGTCGGCCCGATGGAACTTCGCAGCCTCGCCGAATGGGACCTCAAGCGCCGACTCCTCGCGATTCCAGGCGTGTCGCAAATCACCATCCAAGGGGGCGACCTCAAGGAATACCAAGTCCTCGTCGATCCCGCGAAACTCATCGGCTACGGGATTTCGCTCCACGAGGTCCAGACAGCCCTGGGCGAATCAAATGTGAATTCCTCCGGTGGATTCCTCCTCGAACCCTACGAAGAAAAACTCATCCGCAACCTCGCACGCGTCGAGAATCCCGCCGACCTTGGCATGACAGTGGTCAAAGCCACGCCCGGCGGCGCGAACATCCTCCTCCGCGACATCGCCGAAATCCGCCAAGGCGGACCACTCGTAAAACGCGGCGAGGCGGGCATCAACGGGCAACCCGGCATCATGCTCGCCGTGGCGAAACAACCCGGCGCAGACACCGTGAAACTCACC
>JBJTGE010000338.1:0-3465 GCA_046093785.1 Spartobacteria bacterium | reverse complement strand
GAAGCGCGAAGGAGGACCGCTACCCGCTACTTTTTTGAGTTTTTTGCGCCTCTTTGCGGCTATTTCTTCTCGCCCCTCCGGAGTCGCGAAGCGCGTAGGAGACCCACCCCATTATCCGTGCCCATCCTGGTCATCCGTGGTTTAAAAATGCCTTTATTCGTGAAAATTCGCGCCTTTCGTAGTTCCATAAACCTTTTTTCGATGAATCTTGACATTACCAGCAATATTTGTTGTAATGTCTTCCCGGATCCTCTATCCGATTCATCCGTTGTTTCTTCCACTCCAGCTGCTTCCGTTAGTAATTAATTGATGAAAGTAAATTTTACCCTCGCGCTGACTTAGGAAATCTATCTTCTTTTCTCTCCGATTCTTAAAACTTAAAACCTCTATCCCATGGCTGACGACTGTCAAAACACCATTTCCACACCAGAGTTGCCAAACTTCAAGGCAGCCATCCGTCCTTTTTTGAAAACGCGATTTATTCGCATGCGGAATTGTCTCAACTACGAAACACACGATGATTGGGAGGACATCATTCTCCCCACAGGCGTCGCGCAATTGAAACGAACCATCGATCTCGACTTCCAGAGGATCATTCCCATGCCAGAGCCCATAAAGCGCACGGAGAAAGAGGAATTTTGCAAATTCAGCCCAAGGGGTATCGCCCTTCGGAAGGAGAACTTATGGGAATTCGGCTTCGAGGACTGGTATGATTGGTCCTGGGAGCATTGGGGCACAAAATGGAATTCCTACTACGGCCACTTCGTGAGAAACGACACGGCCTACCTCTACTGCACAGCTTGGAACCCTCCGTTTCCAGTCATGCGCAAACTTGCGGAACTGCTCAACACCCCAGTCCTCTTGGAATACTTTGAACACGATTACGGTGAAGGCAGTGCGCTTATCCAGCCAGATGGAACAACAGACCATCAGCCAGGCAATTGGCCCCTGCGCAACGAGTAGTTTTCGATACCGACTTCCAGCAAGCCATTCAGCAACTCTCCCCATCTCCCAATCCCAAAACCCTGGAGGGCGCTGCGCCGTCAGCGCCCTTTTTTTGCTTTCTTGCCCCGTGGAATGCGAAGCCCTATTCCACCGGGGCCCGCCACTCGTCACTTTATCACGCCGGAGACGCGAAGCGCGTAGGAGGCCCTCCCCATTATCCGTGCCCATCCTGGTCATCCGTGGTTAAAAAACGCCTTTATTCGTGAAAATTCGCGCCATTCGTGGTCCCATAAACTTTTTTTCGATCAATCTTGACTTCACCAGAAATATTTGTTGTAATACACGCCTTAATTCTCCGCCCCTGAGCCTAACAGCGCAGGCGCAAAATAACCCGCAAACCACTGAAAGGAATCAGCATGAACATCCATAAAACAATTTCAGATTGGGCGAATGACACCTTTGGCATGGCGCAATGTGACGATTTTGTCACAATTGAAGCCCTGCCCGCCGCCCCGCCATTCCTTTTCACAGAAAACTCAGGTCCAGGCTATTGCATCACCATCACGCCGCCTCGTCACGCCGGAGTCGCGAAGCGCGAAGGAGGATCACCCGCCACTCGTAACCCGTTACTCGCTACAGCGGCGCAGGCGCAACTCGGCCTCTGGATTCCCGAGTCCGGCGCACAAGGCTCGCAATGCGCCATGCGCGAGGGGGATGTGGAGATTTCTTCTTTTGCTGTCGATTGGTCCAAGGCCACGCGCACGGATGTCGCCACAGGCGAAAAAACCCTGCTCGCCCATGAAGATGCGCTTGTCGAAAACCTCTCCGCACTTTACGCCGAGTTCCTCCGCGACGAAATCCTGCTCCCCGCCTTGGAGAAGCATTTGGATGACAACGGCATCGCGCACGAGCCATTCACCATCGATATGTGCAGCGGCATCGAGCCCTGGGACGAAAAAAATTGGGCATTCCTCTTCCTCCCCGCCGAGCCGATCACAAGCTCCGAGCCTTACGATCAGCCAGACTGGTCCACATCCCGCGTGCTCGGCCTCACCGGCGACGGCCGCGCCGCCCTCTTCAGCTACAGCCGCCAAGCCGTCGACCCGCGCGGCTATGTCGACCACATCAATCTCGAATCCCAAGTCACAGGCATCGACTCGCCTGCCGCGCTCCAATCGTGGTTGGAAGACCTGGTTGCCGCTACCCCGGCCTGAATGCCCTTCAATTCCCCTGTGCCTGCTAAAAAATTAACACAGTTGGCCCGTTCGGAACCGCTGGTAAGCGATGAACGCCTTGCTCGCGGCCGTGCCCGCGTGGACGCGCGTTTCACCGCACCGCCCTCGCTTGCTGGGTTGCCAGATTCATACAGCGCCACATTTCAAGAAATCAAGAGCTGCCTGCAAGGTGCGCACATCCTGTTTATCCTCGAAATCACAGGGGTGAAATACAAGGGCATGAACTAATGTCGGAAATCACTCCACAATTTGCGCTCTATCGCGAGCTTCTCGACGAGATTAAAAGCCGCATCCGGGCTGCACAGAACCGTGCGGCACTCTCGGCCAATGCCGAGATGATTCTCCTTTACTGGGACATCGGTCGCATGATCGCTGCGAGGCAGGAACGCGAGGGCTGGGGCGCTGGAGTCATTCCAAAGCTCGCTGTGGATTTGAAAAACGAACTCCCCAAGGAAAAAGGATTCTCCGAGCGGAATCTCAAGCGGATGTTGCGATTTTTCCGGGAGTATCCCGCCATGGCTGGGAAAGTGCCGCAACCCGCGTCACTTTTGCAGGGCGATCAAAACCAGCCTGATGGAATTGTGCCGCAGCCTGCGGCACAATTGATCCAGCCACCTGCCACCCCATCGGCTTTACCCACAAATCTCCTTTTCGGAATCCCATGGTATCACAATGTGATTCTGATTGAGAAAATCAAAGACCTCCCCACACGCTATTGGTATGCCCGCCAGACTCTGGAGCAGGGTTGGTCGCGCGACACACTCGGCCTCCAGATCAAAAACCGAGCCCATGAACGCCAAGGGACCGCAATCACAAACTTCAGCAGCACTCTATCCTCGATCCACGCCAGCATTGCTCAGGGTTTGCTGAAAGACCCCTACCTGTTTGACTTCCTCACTCTCACCGAACCCTTCCTGGAGCGCGAGTTGGAGACCAGCCTGGTCGCCCACATCCAGAAATTCCTCATCGAGCTCGGGCGCGGCTTCGCTTTCGTCGGCCGCCAATGCCCGCTCACCGTCAGCGACCGCGAGTTTTTCATCGACCTCCTCTTCTACCAGCTGCACCTCCGCTGCTTCATCGTCGTGGATTTGAAAAAAGTCGATTTCAAACCCGAGTATGCCGGCAAAATGAATTTCTACTGCTCGGCAGTGGATGCCCATCTCAGCCACGCGGGCGACGCTCCCACGATCGGCCTCATCCTCTGCCAGACCAAAGACCGCATCCTCGCCGAATACTCGCTCAAAGACATCCACAAGCCCATCGGCGTGGCCGACTATGAACTCAC
>JBJTGE010000337.1:0-4560 GCA_046093785.1 Spartobacteria bacterium | reverse complement strand
GGAAGTGGTAATACTACTACCAAGGGAAATGCAACTACCGATGGCAGTCGAGGAAGACTGCCCAACTCCAATTTTTTAGACTGGGAACAAAGCCGCCTCTTTCAAACCAATGACACTGTGTTTGCTATGGCTACGGTTCATGGGGATTACCGCATCAGCATGTTAAGGCCCGGAGCAGCGGGACAATGGGGAGCAGTTCCGTGGAACCCGGTGCGTCCCAGCTATGCTCACCGTTTACACTCTGCCAGCGGTAATAATGCGGTTACTGATGGAAATATTGAAAATGGTGTCATGGGCCTGCTTGATGCTTCCCAAAGTCGCTTTCGCGTGCCAATCCCATCCAAAGCATCTCTTGATGCGCTCGGTTTAGCCCACCCCTTAACCTATGGTGATTTCAATAATGGCCTTCCAAATCTTGCAGATGGCCCCTATATCAATGCACCCGAGGAGGTCGGGGGCAATGACCAGACTTTATATTGGGATAACAGAGTGGATTGGAACTTTGGCAATCTTGACTCTGCAGCTCTTTTTCATTCGCCCAGTCGTAAAATCGCCTCCGCTATTTCTTTTGGATCCCTCCCAAGCGCTGCTGTGCAGGGTAGGCCGTGGCAAAATCTCCTATTCCGGCCTGCCCCTGGTGTGAACCACCCCGGAAAAGCAGGATTCGATATTGCTGGTAACCTCAATGCCATCGCTCCCGCCGATCACCACTGGCTGGATTATTTCTGGATGCCAGTCGTGGAGCCTTGGGCCATCAGTGAGACCTTTTCCACAGCAGGCAAGATCAACATGAACCACTCGATAGCACCATTTTCATACATTCGCCGCACCACAGCACTTGAAGCAGTATTGGGCTCAAGCGGTATCACAGCTGTTTCTAGCCTTAACACTTTCTATGGTAACACTGTCGCACAGCGAAAATTTAAAAAAGACACCACCGGAGCTCAGGCCATCCCTTCTGAATCCTTGTTTGATGTCAATGTGACCGAAACCCTCAAGGGCTTTGATAACCGCTTGGCCGGTAATTCCGCCCTGTTCCGCACCGCCAGTGAGATCTGCGAACTCCCGATCGTGCCGGTTGCCACCGGGGCCACCTACACTTCCATGACTAATAATAATCCCGCCAATAATTGGTGGAAAGACTGGCAATACACCGGCGACAACACCAAGGAGGCCACCTACAACGACATCTACCCGCGCCTCACGACCAAGTCGAACACCTACACCGTCCACTACCGTGTGCAGATGCTCAAGAAGCTCCCCGGCGGCACGCAATCGACCTGGGATGAGTCGAGGGATAAAGTCACCTCCGAACTCCGCGGCAGCACGCTCATCGAGCGTTTCTTGGATCCGAATGCCACTTACCCCGACTACGCCACAGCTTTCTCCACTTCCGCTTCGTTGGAAACCTACTATCGCTTCCGTGTGTTGCAGCGTTCGCAGTTCACGCCATGATTCCGCCACTCTCCAGCCAGTCCACCCGTTCCCGCCGCCGGGCCGGTTTTTCACTTATCGAGTTGTTGGTTGTGGTGGCGATCCTCGGCATCATGGCCTCGCTCCTCGTCCCCGCACTCGGCTCGATCGTGAGCGGACGCAATCTGGAATTGGGCGGCAGCCAGGTGGTGGACAGCCTCTCTCTGGCACGCCAGATCGCCATGTCGCGCGGCCGCCGCGTCGTGTGGGAAATGGATGCCGGCACGAACGGGCTCTACCGCATCATGGAATTCAAAGACGGCACCTGGCAACCCGCCTCCCGCATCCAAACCCTGCCGCAAAACATCCTCCCGGATTCATCGACCGCAAACTCCTCCCTCTTCTCGAATACTAACACCCCCTGCACAAATAATTTCTCCAACAGCACCGCCAGTGCATCCAGCGTGGTCTCCGTCACCTTCCGACCCGACGGCACGACCCTCCTCTCCCCCTCTGCCGTGAACTCTCTCCGCATCAAGCACACCCAAAATTCGAACAATTGGTTCACCATCACCATCAACGGCGTCACCGGCAAAACCCAAGTCTACCGACCGTAAGCGCACAACCCCTTGTAGGGTGAACCTTTGCCTTGCTCGCGCCCCTGCTCGCTGCGCCCTCCGGGCCATCTGCGATGTGCTTCCTCCGCCACACCCGTGGCTTCGGTTGGCTTGACCCAAAACTGAATTGCGCCGCCACCACGCCGCCCCGTTCCCGCAACCACGCGCTTCCACAGAAACGCCGCTTCTCTCCGACCCGTAGGCTCTACGAGCCGGAGGGCGGCTTAAAAATGGGGCATGCGAGGACGATGCCCCTCCCCTATTCACGAAGCGCGGCAGCGCGCTCGTGCCAATTGGCAGGGACGCCGCGCCGTCGGGGTCCCAAACTTCAGCCGCGCAGCGGCGTAAGGGTCGTCGATGAGGTGACGGCGCGCAACGGAATGGGAACAAGGTGCTGGCGGGGTGACGCGGTTCAGGCTTGGGTCAGCGGCGGCGCGCCGACCCTACCTTGAATAAACGAGCGCGCTGCCGCGCGGGCTCTGTAGCGGCGTCTCTATGAGCGCCGTTGGCAAGCCGCGACACAACTTGGAGGGACGACCTCTGTGTCGTCCCAAATTTCAGCCGCGTAGCGGCGTCCCCCACCAGTGTGAATCAGAGTCCATTTGATGCGGTCGTGCCCACTCCCTCACCCTTCGGGCCAACCTTCGGTTGCTCTTTCTCACGCCCGCCCTGGCGCTCGATTGTGGTTGAAAAAATGCCCCCCCTCGGCAGTCACAGGCAGCCGCTACAGTTTCGCGCGGCAGCGCGCCCTGCCCACATAATGATTTTGCTGTCCATGATTTTGCCAATTTTCCTCCTCCTCCCTCGACGCATCTTGGGGGAAATGAAAGAAAATGAACCCTGACCCCTAGTTTTATTTGCAAGATAAAAAAACTTGAGGATGTGTTGGAGTAGAGGCTTTGTAATGTTCATCATTCCGTTGTTGAAACGACTCGCAGGTCGCGGCAACCAGACACATGCAATCCACCCAAGAAACCATGCACAACCCAGCCCCATCCGGCACCACGGCAACTTGCCCGCTCACCCGGTCTCCGCGCGGCTTCAGCCTTATCGAGGTCACCATCGCGCTGGGGGTTGTTTCATTCGCCTTGATTGCGCTCTTCGGTCTTCTCCCCACCGGCCTCACCACATTTCGATCCTCGATTGATCGGTCCGTTGCCTCGCAGATCGCTCAGAACATCATTAGCCAAGCCAGACAGACGGATTTCAGCAGCCTCACTGATAGTAGCAACACCAACTTTACAACACCCGCAGGTTCGCCCAGGCGCTTCACGGAGGATGGTGATGAAACCACAGACGCCACCAAGACGATCTATGTCGCAAAGGTCGAGGTTGCGACATCGGTGACATTTCCCGCCTCCGCGGCCAACACCAGCATGGCCAAAATCCGCGTGCGGGTTGCAAACAGCCCCAGCGGCAGCGAGGCTGTCATCACAAGCAACAGCACCACCAGCGTTGTGCAGGATTTCAGCGCCTTTATTCCGAAAATGTGAGCGCGCCCGACATGCATATTTTCTCTCCTCAACTCAACGCTGCCCGCCCACCACGCTGCCGCGCCGGTTTTTCCATCTTGGAAGTCCTCGTCGCCTCTGCGGTTTTGTCTCTCCTGCTTGTGGCTATGCTGTCGATGACCGATCAGGGCCAAAAAACCTATCGCTCCACACTTGGAAAAGCCGAGCAGTTCCGCGAGGCCCGTGTCGCCTTCGAGTCGATCACCCGTCGTCTCTCCCAAGCCACGCTCAATACCTACTGGGACTACGACAACCCCACGACACCCACCAGATACCTCCGCCAGTCCGAGCTCCGCTTCCTCTCGGGAAATGCATCGGGCCTCCTCTCTGGCGTCAGCCCCGCCATTTCCTCCACCACCCACGCGGTCTTTTTTCAAGCCCCATTCGGCTTTACTTCAAATTCGACAGGCTACGGAGGCATGGAGTCCATGGTGAACACCTGGGGATATTTCATCGAATTCGGAAGCGATTCCGCCCTGCGTCCGGATCCTGTCAATACGGCCGGCGTGCCTGAGAAACACAGATTCCGACTTTATGAAATGATGGAGCCCTCCGAGAGTTTGAGCCTCTACAAATACACCGGCAACAGCACGGCCAGCAAAACCTACACAGGCAGAACTTGGTTTACCGATCCTCTGGGACAAACCAACCGTTCCTCCCGCGTCCTTGCGGAGAATATCGTCGCCCTCATTTTCCGGCCTCTCGATCCTGCCATCACTCCCCCCGATCTCACCACCAACTACACTTACGACACTGCTTACGACACTGCGGGGAGTGTCGCAAACATCAGGAACCAACTCCCGCCCTACATCGAAGTCACCATGGTTGCCATCGACGAGGTCTCTGCCCGGCGCCTTGATACAGGAGCCACTCCTCCAGATCTCGGGCTCACCGCTCTTTTTCAAAGCACTTCAAGTTACGACGCCAATCTCGAGACTTTGCGCACGAATCTTACCGCTCAAAAAATCAACTACCGCATCTTCACCGCCAATGTATCGATCCAAGGCGCAAAATGGAGC
>JBJTGE010000336.1:0-4440 GCA_046093785.1 Spartobacteria bacterium | reverse complement strand
GAGGGACCTCCCGCGCGTATCCTGAAAAGTTAGGTCCACCATGAAGCCCAGCTGCCTCATTCTTTTTGCGCTATTTGCCGCCTCTTCATTTACTTTCGCGCCGCAAACCATTTTGGTTCCAGATGTTGGCGTATCCCTCAGAATTCCAGATGACTGGAAGCAGAACGAGAATGACAAATTTGGCGTTGTGATTTGTCCCGCAACCGAAGAAAAGCAAAAGATCAGAATCCATCTGACGGCGCATAAAGGAATGCCAGCGAAGGAAGCCGTTCAGCGGTGCTTGGATAAGATCAATGAGGCGAGAAGCGCCAAGGGGCAAGCGCCGGAGGCGATCATCTCATCCACTCCGATCACAACCCAAACAGGAATTGCGGGACAAAAGGCGATCTTTGGCCAGCAAGACGATCTTGCAACCGCCTACCTGAACCGATATTATTTTGAGCGACCGGACGGCAGGCTTTTCTGCGTTTGTGTTTATCACTACGGAGATTTGAAGTTTTCTGCGGACGCTGAACGGATGATTATTACAGGCCTCACACTCAAAAAATAAACTCACAACACACCCGGCCAGGCATTTCAACAAAAATGAAACTCACAATCGTTAAAACAGTTGCAGCACTCATTATTTCATCAGCCCTTGCCTTCGCCGAGGAGGCGCCACAAGCGGCGAGCGATGTTCTCAAGACTCTGCTCGCCGCCATGGAGAGCGGCGATTACCCAGCATTCCAGCGACCGGGGGACGCTGCTTTTCAAGCAGGCATCACAAAAGCCATGTTCAGCCAAGTCAGTCAGCAACTGGCTCCGATGTTGAAGGCAGGCTATGATTTGTCATTCCTCACGAGTTTAACCCAGCAGGGAAATGAGGTTTATCTTTGGAAAATATCTCCCAAAACAGGCCAGGATCAGTTTGTGGCCAAGCTGGTTTTGAAAAATGGAAAAGCCACGGGGTTCTGGATTCAGTAAAAATGCCTGCCTCCCGGGGCCGACAATCCGGCTTTTGAAAGTCTTCGTTTCCCTTTTTCTTGCCCTTCCCTGAACCGCCTCGGCGCGCGACAACGCTCTGTCACGGCGCGAAAACGCTCTGTCACGGCGAGACAACGCTCCGTCGCGGCGAGACAACGCTCTGTCGCGGCGGGACAACGCTCTGTCGCGGCGAGACAATGCTCTGTCACGGCGAGGCAATGCTCTGTCGTGGCGCGACAACGCTCTGTCGCAGTGCAAAGAGGATTCCCGGTCAGCAACTTGGCTTTTATACGGAATCACAGGAGAAACAGGATTTTTAGGAGTGCCTGAAGCAAGTCTGCTCAAGCAAATTTCACGACCAGATGCCGACCAGTGGCACGGGCGACTTTTTCCAATGTCGAGAGTGTGAGGTTCGCTGGGTGCCGCTCGTGGCGGCAGATTGCGCTGCGCGTGGAGCCTATTTTTTGAGCCAATGCCTCTTGTGTGAGTCCAGCGCTCTCGCGGGATTTTGACAAAAGTTGCCCGATCTCCCACTCCGCCTGCTCACTGTCGTAGGCGGCCGCGAACTCCGCATCCTTCGCCTTTCGCTGCGCAATGTAGCGGTCCAAGTCATCAGTTTTCTTTGTTTTCATAAATTTTCCTTCCCGCCCGGAGAAACGAAAAATCAATGACAAGCACGGCGCTTATGTTTCCTTAAAATGAAACAATGTCAAGCAGCCGCGCTCGGCTGACTCCTGCCTGAGATGAACGCTTGAATTCAGGGAGTGATCTGTTGAGTGACATGAATGACATATGGACTTATTGCCATTTGTCCATATGTCAGCGGGGTGGGTTTTCGGGCATGGAATGGGTCGGGTGGATTAGAATTTGTAGAGGCTGTCTGTGACTGACGGTTTCCTTTCCCCGGCAACGCCGAGGTCCTCCTCGGCCCACCGGTGCCAACGAGGACGTTGGCGCTCCTACCCGCCACCCGCAACTTCCCCCTCCTTCAATATCCCCACAGCAGCGCGGTCAGCACCACCGGGGCTTTTTGAATCCCCAACACATCCTTGAACCCCTCCGCCCAGCGCCAGAAACGCTCCACCGACCCCGCCTCCATTTCCTCAAGCGGCGTCGCCTCCAACCCCAGCTTCTCGTGCAAATGCCGCCAAGCCCGGTTGCCGTCGAAAAGCAGGTGCTTTTGGTCGATCTCCGCATACGCCTGCAGGCCCATCCCCGTGAGGCTCGGGGGCGCTTATGGCTCCACTGCGCGAAGGCGTTGACGAACTTCGGCCAGCAATTGGCGGCCCCGCTCGGGATTTCCCCTCGCTTGCCGGGCAGCGAACCGGGCTTCCACTTGTCGCTCCGTCAAAACCTCGGTTACAAATTGATCAAAAAGTTTCTGCACGCTTGTTCCCGAGGCCTTGGCCGCACCGAGCAATGCCTTATGGCGGGATTCATCACACCGATAGGGAATGGTTTTCATAGGATTTTTTTCAAATGTTCCGCAGGGGTCACAACCTGAGGCAGTAAAAACCGCAGCTCGGCTTGCCGAAAATCGCGCGTGTTGTGGGTCACCAGATGCTCCGCTCCGCACGCCACCGCCAACTCCCAGACATGGTCGTCCGAGGCATCCGGCAAATTCGGACGCCACCTGAAGTAAACTCGTTGCCAACGCGCTGCGGCACAAAAATCGTCGAACAAGCTCTCCCTCTCCTGTCTTGAAACCGGAACTCCCTCCCACAAGCTCTCACGACCGATTAATTCCTCATATTCCAAATAAAGGGCCGCACCCAGAAAAGCCTGATCTGCCAAGGCAAGGCAACGATCCACAACCACAGCGCTCGCCCCCTCCTCCGACTTCAATGCGGAAACGAAAACATTGGTGTCTTGCACGATATCCACACACTCGAAATGACATCACTGGTGATATCATTTCAAGGATTTTTTAAAAAGCCGCACCTTTGAAATGGAAAACTTGAGCACTCGAACAATCAATGGACTTATTGCCATTTTTCCATATGTCAGCGGGCATGGTTTGCTGGGCATGGAACGGGCGGGTGGATTAGAATTTGTAGAGGCTGTCTGTGACTGACGGTTTCCTTTCCCCGGGAACGCCGAGGTCCTCCTCGGCCCACCGGTGCCAACGAGGACGTTGGCGCTCCTACCCGCCACAGGCAACTCGCCCTACCTCAATATCCCCACAGCGGAGCGGTCAGCACCACCGGGGCTTTTTGAACCCCCAGCACCTCCTTGAACCCCTCCGCCCAGCGCCAGAAACACTCCACTTGCCGCGCCTCCATTTCCTCCAGCGGCGTGGCCGCCATACCGGTCTCTGGTCGTTAGCCAAACTTTTCGGCAAGGCTCAACTTGATGAGGCTTTGATAAGGAATGTCGTTGCGATTAGCCTCCCGCCGAATGGCGTTGAGCAACGCGACCGGCATCCGCAGCGAAATGGTCTCTGTGGAGAATTTCAGATTGGGCATCGTCACACGCTCCGCCTTGGACAAATCCAAGTGATCCATGCTCTTTGCATCTTCCCGAACGACCTCTCTATTTTTGATCGAGCGCATAGTGTTTCCTTTCTCTTTTGTTCATCGGCCTTGCCGAAATCACAGGCAAAAAATTTCCCCGAATCGTGAATGTGATGCTCAGAAGGCGCTCATGATTGGACCGACCGAAAGAAGCCAGCGATCTTCGGTTCCGGAGTGAAGCTCGTCTTTTAGAACAACTATTTCCTCTTCTGCAAAAACAGATTCCGCTTCTTCACAAGAGACTCCATGCTTGTCAATACTTTTCAGGGCATTCCCGGCATCCCACTCGAAACCGACGATCTGCGACCAGTCAACCACGACCCAAACGTATACCTTTCAAATATACGTTCAAGAATTTTTAAAACCACCCAAACCCTGCGTCCCGTCGCCACCTCCTGCAGCACCGCATCGGCCTGCGGCGCGTAGCCCAACAAATCTTCCACCTCCGCCGTCACCACCCGCGCCTCCGTGCGGCACCGCCACCCCCTCGGGCAATTCCGCTCAAACGCCTCCTTCAAAGATCGAGCCAGATTCGGCATGGGGAAAAACTTCTACAGGCTTTCGTGGCTTGCCGCGCTGGGAATTTGGTGAATCGTTTTCATGTGGATGGAAAAATCAGGTCCTGATCAAAAAATCGACAATACGCGGGACCCCACTCCAAGTCTGGTATCCTGTTTTGGTTTTTCCCTTTGCCAAGCGTTAATAGCAAATCGCAACTGACCAAACTTGCTTTTTATGGCGAGTTTGGTCTATTTCTCGGCAACCGTGAAGATCCCGAGAGAAACCTACCTTGGCAAACTGCGGGAAGTTCGTGAGACCAACATGATCAAAGTCATCACTGGAATGCGGCGTGTGGGCAAGTCCACCATCCTCGCGGATTTTCGCGATGAACTTCTGGCCGCAGGCGTTCCCAAGCGGTGCCTCCATTTTGTGAATTTCGAGGAACGCCAGAATCTGCGCCTCA
>JBJTGE010000335.1:0-18315 GCA_046093785.1 Spartobacteria bacterium | reverse complement strand
TACGACATGGTCGCCCGCCGCTTCGTGGCCGCATTCTATCCCGCAGCAAAATTCGAGGTCACCACCCGCATCACCCGCGTCGAGAAAGAGGCCTTCAAGACCGATGGAAAAATCCTCACCGATCCCGGTTGGCTCGCCGTTTATGGCAAGGAGGCCGCTGGTGATGAAGACCAAACCGTCGTGGCGATCAAAGCCGGCGAATCCGCCAAGACCGAGGCGCTCGAGGTGAAGGAAAATGAAACCCGCCCACCCGCTCGCTTCACCGAAGCCACACTCCTTTCCGCCATGGAAAGCGCGGGCAAACTCGTCGATGACGAGGAACTCCGCGAAGCCATGTCCCAGCGCGGCCTCGGCACGCCGGCGACCCGCGCCCAGACGATCGAAGGCCTCATCCTCGATGGATATTTAGTCCGCCAAGGCCGCGAAATCATCGTGACCTCAAAGGGCCTCGCCCTCATCACCCTCCTGCGTGGGCTCGGCATCCAATCCCTCACCTCCCCCGAAATGACCGGCGAGTGGGAATTCAAACTGAAGCAAATGGAAGGAGGTGGGCTCGACCGCGGACGCTTCATGGAGGAAATCCGCGCCTTCACCACCGACATCGTCGAAAAGGCAAAAAACTTCCAAGGCGACACGATCGAAGGGAATTTCGAAGAGATCGATGTCACCTGCCCGAAATGCGGCAACCGGGGTTTCAAGGAATCTTTCAAGGCCTACGAGTGCAAAACCGAGGGCTGCGGGGCCATTGTTTGGAAAAACATGTCCGGCCGAAACCTCGAGCGCGAGGAAGTGGAAAAACTGCTCACCGAAGGCCGCGTCGGCCCGCTGGAAGGCTTCCGCAGCAAGATGGGACGACCCTTCTCCGCCATGGTGCAATTCGACAAAACCGAGGGCAAGCAATCCTTCGACTTCGGCGAAAATGCCGACTCCGCCGCGAAGATCAATTTTGCGGAACTCCCGAGCATCGGCACCTGCCCGGCCTGCAAAACCGGCACGATTCACGACACCGGCACCGCCTGGCAGTGCTCGAATGTCGGCAAGTGCAAATTCCGCATGGGAAAATCCCTTTGCCAACGCGAAATCCCGCGCGAGCAAGTCGAAAAAATCCTCACCATCGGCAAGACCGACCTCATCCCGCGCTTCATCTCCAAAAAAGGTCGACCCTTCTCCGCCTACCTCAAACTCGAAGACGGCAAGGTCACTTTCGAATTCGAGCCCCGCGAAAAGAAAGCGCCCGCTGCCAAAAAGCCCGCCACACGGAAAAAAGCGGCTGCCGCTTCGAAGTAGATACTGCTTCGCTTGCCAAGCCACCCTCCATTCATTGGAGCAGCTTTTGCCTCAAATCCGCCGGCATGACTGTTGAGGAAAGAACAAACGAGCGTGCGGCATTTGGATCGATTTTTTTCCAGTCGCTTACAATCCGGTTCAGTGAACTGCTGAGTCGGGCCGGATCCGAAATGCGCGAGGCCCATTGAGCGGCCGTGGCGGGATTCGCTTTGGCTAATTCAGCGCTGAAGGCTGCAGTGGCGACATCCCTCGACTGCGCATCCTTGATTGAACCAACCCACTGCGCGGCCGCATCGGGGCTGGCTTGACTCCATGATGTCGAGACGGCCGAGAGCGCTTTATTGCGGAGCGCACTGTCTGTGATGGATGAAGCCCAGCCAGCAGCCGAGCCAGGGTCGAAGGCGGCCCAGCGCGACGACACGCTCCCCACCAATGAGGACGCGTGGGGCTTTGCGGCATCACTCGACAGCCAATTTGCCGCTGCCACCGGATCCATGCTGGAAAATCTTTGCATGGCGGACTGGACAAAACCATTGCGCAGGCCGACATCGGCGATCGTCTGTGCATAGTCAATGGCCGCGCCGGGATCGCGCGACACCCAGTTTCCCGCAAGCTGACGGAGCGCTTCATTGCGCAAATGGGCCGAGCCTTGCTGCATGATCCAAGCACCCGTGGCCTCGGGATCCGAGCTGGACCATAGATTCACGATCTCGCGGGTGGCGGCGAGTTGCACCGGCCCTGATAGCCCTTCGGCCCATTGCAGGGCGGCGTTTAAGTTTCCTTTGGCGAAATTTTTGGCAACGGCGGATGTTGCAACAGTCTGAGCGGATCCCATCGGAAGTGTGGCGATCGCGCTGGCGGCTTGGGAGGGATTGGTCGAGGACCATGTGCCAAAAATCTGCCCAAGCGCGGTATCCCTCGCGAGTGGAGAGTCGAGAGTCGCCGCCCATTGTGACGCACCAAGAGGATCGGTTTTGGCCCAAGCGGTGGCGGCCGTTTGCAAAAGACGGGGATTCCCGCCCTGGGCAACCGCGTCGGCGGCAAACTCGGCTGCGCCAATGGGGTCGAGTTTCGACCAGCGGGCAACCAGATTTTGCTCCAACTCGTCTGTTTCGGCGGTCGCGAGCATGCCATTCATTTCCTGCAAGCGGGCTTGAACTTCCGGCAGCGTGAGTTTTTCAATGCCACGCGTTTGACTTGAGGACGAGGCGGGCTCCGGTTTTGTTGTTTTGACGGTTTTCGGCGCCTCATGGGGTTCGCTTTTCCGTGAAGCCAAGGAAACAAATTCCCCGCGATGCTCTTCGATGGGCTTTGCCGTGTCCCTCTGGGCAGGAGTTTCCGACACGCCCAAGGCCGATTTGAAGAACGGAACTCCCGCCAGATAGCCTGTGCAAAAGCCGCTTGCGCAAAATAAAATAAAGCCGAGGGATTTCTTCATCACAGAGGAGAAAAACGAACACTGAAATCAAAGTTCAGGATGCCTATGTTTTCAAGGGGAATATACCTTTTCAAAATTTCCCCCCGCCGTGTTCAGGAAGGAAATCAAGCGCCCTTCAGCAGTTCCGGCTTTACAAAAATGTTCCTGTTTGCGCCCGCAAGCATTGTCCGATAGTCTTACCCCTTGCAAAATATGTCGTCTCTGACACTTGAAATCACATTTATCTTCCTGCTGCTCTTTGCGAACGGCCTTTTTGCCATGGCTGAAATCGCCGTGGTCACTGCACGCAAGGCCCGCCTGAAGGGTATGGCGGAGGATGGTGCAAATGGCGCGAAGCTCGCCCTCGCCCTTGCCAATTCGCCCGGAAAATTTCTCTCCACTGTGCAGGTGGGCATTACTTTTGTGGGTGTGCTGGCCAGTGCCATCGGCGGTGCGAATATCTCCGACAGGCTGGCTGCGGTGGTCCGTAAAATTCCTGCTCTGGAAAACTACGCCGAGGCCATCGCCCTCACGATCATCGTCGGCTCGATCACCTACCTTTCGGTCATCATTGGCGAACTCGTTCCAAAGCGCATCGCCTTGAACAACCCGGAGCGCATCGCCTCGGCACTCGCCCGTCCGATGAACAGCCTGGCGAAGCTTTTTTCCCCGCTGGTGAATCTGCTCAATGTCTCCAGCGATTTCCTCATGGCCGCGCTCGGCATCCGCAAGCCGAAGGAATCCGTCGTCTCGGAAGAGGAAGTCCGCGTGCTCATCGACGAGGGCCTGAGCGCAGGTATTTTCAAGAAGGCCGAAAAGGACATGGTGGAGGGCGTTTTCGAACTGGACGAGCAAACGGCCGGCGATCTCATGACTCCCCGCGCGCGCATGATCTGGCTCTCGCTCGACGATTCGGATGAAGAAAATTGGCGCCGTATCGCAGGCAGCGGGCACTCGCATTTCCCGGTCTATCAAGGCACCCGAGACAATGTGATCGGCATGGTGAGTGTCAAATCGCTCTGGGCGAACCTCTCCCTCGCCGGCCGCGTGGAACTCCGCGCCCTCGTCACCCCGCCGAACTATGTGCCCACGGCCATGCCCGCCGGCAAACTCATCGAGGCCTTCAAGAAAACCGGAAAACACATCGCCCTCGTCGTGGATGAATTCGGCGGACTCCAAGGCATCGTAACCCTCAACGATGTCATGATGGCGATCGTCGGCAATCTGCCCGAGCGTGAGCAGCGGCATGATCCCAAGGCCGTGCTCCGGCAGGATGGCACTTGGATCGTCGATGCCATGCTCGATATCGATGAAACAAAAACGAGTCTGGGCATCGATGAAGACCTTCCCGGCGAGGATGACAACCGCTACTCGACCCTCGGCGGATTCCTGCTCCACCAGATTGGCCACATCCCGCGCGAAGGGGAAAAATTTACTTGGGATCGCTTCGAGTTCGAAGTCATCGACATGGATCGCCAGCGCATCGACAAGGTGCTCGTCACAGCCAAGGCTCCCAAAAAGGAGAAATCCAGCGAGGAAGAGGACGACGACGATACGACCGGCGAGGATTGAGCGCGGCGTTCAGGCCGTCAACCGCTCCGCCGCCGTGACGCAGTTTGCCATGAGCATGGCAATGGTCATCGGCCCCACGCCGCCTGGCACGGGAGTGATGGCCGCGCACTTCGACGCGACGGCATCATAATCCACATCTCCGACGAGGCGGTAGCCCTTGGGATTTGCGGGATCGTCCACGCGATTGATGCCCACATCAATAACCACAGAGCCTTCGCGGATGTGTTCGGCACCGAGGAAATGCGGGCGTCCGATGGCGGCGATGACGATATCCGCGCCGCGCGTCACCTCGGCGAGGTTGCGAGTGCGGGAGTGGGCGACTGTCACGGTGGCGTCTCCGCCCGGCCCGCGTTTCATGAGCAGGAGGGCCATGGGTTTTCCCACAATCATGCTGCGCCCCACCACGACCGCGCTCTTGCCTGCGGTCTCGATGCCGGCCTCTTGAAGAAGGCGGATACACCCAAGCGGCGTGCAGGGCACAAAGCCCGTCGGATCCTCCATCGCAAGCTTGGCGACATTGACCGGATGAAAGCCATCGACATCCTTGCGGGGATCGATCGCCAGCACCACTTCAGCCTCATTGATCTGAGGAGGCGGAGGGGACTGCACAAGGATGCCATGCACGGCGGGATCGGCATTGAGCTCGGCGACGAGCGCCAAGAGCGTAGCCTGGCTCGTGTCGGCGGGTAGTTCGTGTTTGACCGAGTGCAATCCCAGCTCGGCGGCCTTGCGATCCTTCGAGCGCACATAGGCGCGGGATGCGGGATCGTCACCCACAAGCACCACGGCGAGTCCTGGCCGGACACCGCGCTTCGCCAGGGCTGCAATACGCGCCTTGGTTTCTTCCATCACTTTTGCGGCGACCGCCGCTCCATCAATCCGCTGCATGTTTTAAAAGATCCTCCAGATATTTGCGTTTCTCTTCGAACTCCGCCCCGGTCAGTCCGCCGGGAATGGACAGGGCTGCGTCTATGGTGACCGACACCTTGGAAAATGGCAACGGGATGATGAAGCCATCCCATGTTTTCATTCGCACACATCGCGAGAAGGAGGCGTGTGCGGGCACGATGCGGGCGCCCGTGGTTTGCGCCAGAAGGATGATGCCGGGGCCCAGTGAGTATCGCGGGCCGCGCGGTCCATCGGGAGTGATGGCGATATCGCGGCCGCTGCGAATGAGCTTAACCAACTCCAGAAGCGCCCGCGATCCGCGCCGCGAACTCGATCCGCGCACGGCCTCCATGCCGAACGCTCCCACAAGCTGGGCGAGGATTTCCCCGTCCTTGCTGGGACTGGTCAGCACAGTCACGCCAGCGCGTTTTTTTGGGTAGATGCGGTCGAACGCGAAGGTGATGCCGAGGATTCTGTTGTGCCAAAAACACACAATCACCGGAGACCCCCCGTCCTCCTTCAAAACGCCGCTTCGATCTTCGATGCGGAGCCGGAGCGTGAGGAAAAGCGTCTTGAGAATCGTCGCTCCCGCGAGTGCCAGCAACCGTTCGCGCGTCATGTCAGAAACTGCTCCAAAATGCGTGTGAGCACCGGACGCGCCAGCGAGGCCAGGTGCTCATTTGCGTAGGCGATCCATGCCACGCCACTCTCGGTGTCCAGCGGTGCATCGGGAAAACCGCCGAGGGGATGTTCAAAAACCACGCCCGCCTTGCGAAGCACGAGCCATGCGCAGGCGTCGTAGGGATGGCAGACGAGCTGGGATTCCATATCCAGCACGCGCAGGATGAGTGGTCGAAGATCGCCGATCATGCGGTCGTGGCCGGTGATGAGTTCATGAAATTGCCCGCCGGTGGAGAGATACTGGTCGTCGAAAATCTGTGGCGAGAGGCTGCGGTTCAATCCGATCAACTCATCCCAGAGCCGCTCCTCGATCTGCGAAGTGAGTGTGCGACCCTCGGGAAAAAATTTCACCAGCGAGGAAAACCCATGCGAGAAGTCGGAGGCCTGCGAGGGAACGGGCTGGATGACTTCGACTCCCCCGCCACGGAGGTCACGCGCCGTGGCGATCAAGTCGCCGCCGAGCGTGGCGCTGAATTGGTCGGCCCGCCATTGTTTGGTGACCGGAATCTCGGTCATGGCCGCCGCGACGATGTGCGAGAGCATTGTCCCCTCGCCAATCTGCGGCGCGATGCCGGCGAGCGCCCACGCGCTGCGCTTGTCATACATGATGCCGCGCGTGCCATCGATCGGGTCGATGATGCACTTCCATTCCGTCGTAGATGCGGCGGTGCCTTCGGGAAAACACAGTTCGCGTTCGATGCCTTCCATCACAATTTGAACAGGAAGGTTCTGCGGCCAGTTGAGGCGAAACCAGACAAGGATCGCGTCTTCGCTGATCTTGTCGACGGCATAGATCGTATCGCCGCCTGCGTGTCCCGCCACGGCCGAGAGGCGCGCGGCATCCAGATGTTTCCGCCCCGAGACGACGGCATCCCGAATGGCCTCGCCAAGGCCGCAAAGAAGGCCGCGCAGCGTCTCATGGATCATTTCCGACATGGGCAAAATTTATCCCGCTGGATGAGCGCTTGGCGAGACATTGAGGCGCTTGCATTTTCGAAGGAGACGGGTGGACATCGCCACCGCCGCGACTCCCAAGCCGACGACAAACCCGACCCAGATGCCCGGCGCTCCGAATCCAAAATGGAAGGCCGTGACCCACGACACCGGCAGCGCGACCAGCCAGTAGGAAACGATGCCCACCACAAAAGGAACCTTCGTATCCGCAAATCCACGCAGCGCTCCCGAAGAGACCACTTGGATTCCGTCGAAAATCTGAAAAACACCGGCAAGCACCAGCAACTGCACGGTGAGCGCACGAACGGCGGCATCCGGCGTAAAGCCCGCCGCGATGGCATTTCCCAAGAGCAAATATCCCGCCGCAAAGACAGCCATGACGCCTGCCGTGAGCACGAGAGATCCATGCACGATCGGTGGAATCCTTTTCGCCCGGCTCGCTCCCCGCGCGTGGCCGACCCTTACGCTCACGGCCTGCGCAAGGCCCAGAGGAACCATGAATGTCGTTCCAGCCACCGAGAGCGCGATCTGGTGCGCGGCCAATGGCACGACGCCGAGCCAGCCCATCATGAGTGATCCGAAGGAAAAGCCCGTGACCTCGCACAGGTTCAATCCCGCCGTATGAATGCCCGTCTTGAGCAGGCTCCATGACTCCTCCAGCAGTCCCGGCGCGAGCCAATGGCGCGGCCATGCGGCACTCAGCGAGGCCTCCACGGCGGGATACACCAGCATCCCGCACATGACCACGATGCGGCTCAACAGCGTGGCCAGGCCCGCTCCATTGATGCCCATCGCAGGCGCGCCGAAGTTTCCGTAAATCAAAATCCAGTTCAGAAACACATTCAGCAGCACCCCGGCCATCATGATCCAAAATGGAGCCCACGGGCGTCCCAGCGCCTCGCAGAAGTTCTTCGCCGCCCCGCTCACGAACAGCGGCAAGAGCGACCATGCGCACAGGAGAAAAAAGACGCCGACCGTTTCGTTCACCTCGTGCGGTTGACCAAGCAGCGGGAGAAAAGGCAGCCCCGCATGCGCCCCTCCTCCGACAAGCAATCCCATTCCCAAAGCCAGCAGCACGCCCCCGCGCAGGCTGTCCCCCGCAAGATGCGAGCGGCGCGCGCCATGCGCATGCGATGCGTTCACACTCACCGCCGAGAGCAGGCCAAACCCAAAAACCATCGGCACCACGAGGATCGTATTGGCAAAGGCACACGCCGCCAGAGGAACCACGCCCACCCGGCCGACCATCACGGTGTCCGCAATCCCCATGAGCATCTGGCCGACAAGTCCCGCCACAATCGGGAAGGCCAAAAAAAATGTGCGCCGGTTTTCGCGGAGCAGGATTTTAAAGTAGGAGGCGCTTGCCATGGTGCAAAGGCGGCCGATGCCGCACATCCTCAGCGGTGGTCGATCACTCGCTGGAACCGCTCGATCGAAGCCGCCTTGCCGGTCTCGGGATCAATGTGAATCAATGCCCCGCAGACCTGCACGATGCCGCGCGCGATCGGGAACTTCGTTGGCATGCAGTCGAGAAATTTTTGGATCACAGGCCCCGCCTCGCGGCCAAGAATGGAATCCACCGCGCCGCACATGCCCGCATCGCAGAGAAACGCCGTGCCGCCTGGAAAGATGCGCTCATCCGCCGTCTGCACATGGGTGTGCGTGCCGACCACGGCGGAAACCTGTCCATCCAGATGCCGCGCCATTGCGATTTTCTCGCTCGTCGTCTCCCCGTGCACATCCACAAAGATCACCGGCGTCTCCGCGCGCAGACGTTCGGCTTCCTCGAGCGCGGCGTGGAAGGGATTGTCGAGCGGTTGGGCCATGAAGGTGCGGCACTGCACATTCATGACAGCGATTTTTCCCTTCGCCGTATCCAGGACGATGCTGCCATTCCCCGGCACGCCCGCCGGATAGTTGATCGGCCGCAGCAGGCGCGGCTCGGTGGGGAAGTAGGGAACGATTTCCCGCTGGTCCCAAGCATGGTCGCCGGTCGTGATCACCGCCACGCCGGTGCGCAGGAGATCGATCGCGATTTTAGGGGAAATGCCTTTGCCTTGCGCGGCGTTCTCGCCGTTCACCACCACGAAATCGACCTCTCCCGCCTTGAGCATTTCCGAAACCACCACCTTCGCCGCAGCCCGACCGGGCTCGCCGACGATGTCACCAAGAAAGAGAAGACGAATCATCCGTTCTTTTTATAGCAACGCGCCGCGAACGCATTTAAAAAATCCTCCATGAGCAAATCTCTCGCCGCCGCCCTGCTTTTTCTCGCCTGCCTGCACCCCGGCATGGCCGCCAAACTGAGCCCTCTTGCAGACGCTCCAAATTGGTCGCAGCTCGACAAGTTCCAAAAAACAATCACCCGCGAGGAGTTCACCCGCCTCTTGAACAATGTCTACGCCCCGAACAATGCGGCAGCGGATGTTATCACGATCACTCCCGCCGCCGCCCGCATCCGGACAAGCGTGGGGAAGCCGCCCTACATCCTGAAATTCGCCGGCACCTCGGCAAATCCGACGCCCCGCTTCTGGCGGCCACGCAGCGAGATCGCTCCTCAGTCCGGCAAGCCCCTCGCAGGCTTGCGCATCGCCATCGACCCCGGCCACATCGGCGGCAAGTGGGCGAAAATCGAGGAGCGCTGGTTCCAAATCGGAAAAAACAAACCCGTCGTCGAAGGCGACATGACGCTCCGCGTCGCCAAGCTTCTTGTGCAGCGGCTGAAGTCCCTCGGTGCCGAAGTCTGGCTCACGCGCTCGGGCTTCGAGCCAATCACGAAACTCCGCCCCGCCCAACTCCGCAAGCAGGCCGCCGCCTCGCTTCGCGACAAGGGCGAGAGCGCCACTCCCCGTGCGGTCGCCAAGGAAAGCGAGCGCCTCTTTTACCGCACCAGCGAGATCCGCCGCCGCGCCGACCTTGTGAACAAATCCCTCCGCCCCGATGTCGTCCTCTGCCTCCATTTCAACGCCGAGGACTGGGGCAACCCGGCCAAGCCCGCCCTCGTCTCCAAAAACCACCTCCACTTCCTCATCACAGGAGCCTGGAGCGCCAAGGAACTCGCCTACGACGACCAGCGCTTCGAGATGCTCGTCAAGCTCCTCAACCGCACCTACCCCGAAGAAGTCGCCGTTACAAAATCCCTCGTCAAATCCATGGCCGCCGCCACGAAACTCCCGCCATTCATCTACCACGGAAAAACCGCCGTCCGCATCGGAGACAGCGATTACATCTGGGGAAGAAATCTCCTCGCGAACCGCCTTTTCCAATGCCCAGTCATCTATGTGGAGCCCTATGTGATGAACTCACGCGATGTCCACGCCCGCATTCA
Organism: Spartobacteria bacterium; assembly: GCA_046093785.1. GTDB lineage: Bacteria > Verrucomicrobiota > Verrucomicrobiia > Chthoniobacterales > Terrimicrobiaceae > UBA967. The sequence continues at coordinate 8,188 of JBJTGE010000335.1, read as the reverse complement.
AGCGGGTGACTACGAGGCGAAAAAGAAGGTCGCCGGAGCCGTGCGGCCGAGCATTTACCGCGAATACGCCGACAGCGTCGCCGCCGGACTCGTCGATTATTATGGCAAACGCTGAGCCCAAGCGCCGAAGCTGTTGACAATTCACCCGCGCTCTGCGCAACAAAGCATCCACGGAATGAAAGTCATCGCCATCACGAACCAGAAAGGCGGGGTCGGCAAGACCACCACCAGCGTCAACCTGGCCGCCGCCCTTGCGGAAAAAAAATCCCGCATCCTGCTCGTGGATATCGACCCCCAAGGCAGTGCCACAAGTGTTCTCGACAGCAAGGAAAACGAAAACCCGAGCATCTACTCCGCGCTCATCGGCGAGAAATCCGCTGCCGAACTCGTCATTCCCACCCGCCTCAAAAACCTTTCGCTGATCCCGTCCAACCTCGACCTCGCCGGCGCCGAAATCGAAGTCGCACGCATGGACGATCACATGATGCGCCTGCGCACTTGCTTCGAGGACCTCCGCAAGCAGGATCTCTTCGACTACATCCTCCTCGATTGCCCGCCCTCGCTCGGCATCCTCATGTCAAACGCCCTCGCGGCGGCGGATGAGATTCTCGTCCCCATCCAGTGCGAATACTACGCCCTTGAAGGCCTCGGACTTCTCATGGAGGTGACCGACCGCATCCGCGCCAGCGGCGCGAATCCCACGCTCTCCATCTCCGGCCTTCTCCTCACGATGTTCGATAGCCGCACGAACCTGAACCCCGCCGTGGAAAAAGAAGTGCGCGGCCACTTTCAGGATGTCGTTTACAAATCCGTCATCCCCCGCACCGTGCGCTTCGCCGAGGCGCCAAGCCACGGGAAAACCATTTTCGAACACGACCCCCACGGCAGCGGAACCCTCGCCTACCGCAAGTTGGCGAAGGAATTTCTCGACCGCCAGAAGCAAGGCATGGCCTTCGTCAACAAAACGGGCCAATAAAACCCCATGCACCCCACCCCTTTTCAAACCAAATCCCTCTGGGCGGCGATCACCTCGCTGTCGATCCTTGCCATCGGAGCCTCGGTCCTTCTCGTCGGCACGCTCGTCGTCGGGGCCATCTCCTTTTTGCAGCCGGTCCTCACTCCCATCGCCGTCGCAGCCATCCTCGCCTTCCTCTTGGAACCAGTCGTGAAATTCTCGATGCGACTCGGCCTGAGCCGCCTCATCAGCATCATTCTGGTTTACATAGCCTTCACCGCATTCTTCGCCGGCCTCCTCGTTTACATCATCCCCCCCGCCTACCGCCAGGGAACCACGCTCGTGCAGAACTTCCCCACCTACATGCAGAAGACGCAGACACTCGCGACCCGCACCTTCGAAAACCTGCACCGCCTTTCCTCCCTCGATTTCCTCCAAAGCGACAATACGGAACAGCCTACCAACGAGCAACTCTCCGCCCTCGTCAGCCAATCGATCAAAGACGCCGGAACCTGGGTGCAGCAAAAAATCCCCGACCTCGCCGTGGAATCCGGCCGTTTCGTCCAGCGCAGCCTCGGCGGCTTCCTCGGCGTCTTCGGCCTCCTCCTCAGCATGATCCTCGTGCCGATCTTCCTGTTTTTCTTCCTCAAAGACAGCGCCTCGATCGCCGAAAACTGGAGCCGCTACCTCCCCCTCCGCGCCTCCCCCCTCAAAAATGAAATCGTCTCCCTCGTCAGCGAGATCAACTCCTACCTCATCAGCTTCTTTCGCGGTCAACTCATCGTCAGCCTCATCGATGGATTAATGATCGCCGTCGCGCTCCTCGTCATGGGACTCGATTTCGCCATCCTCATCGGACTCATGGTCGGCGTCCTCGGCCTCATCCCCTACTTGGGAATGATGATCTGCTACATCCCCGCCGTCATCATCGCCGCCGCCCAGTTCGGCGACTGGACCCACCCGCTCATTGTAACAGCCATCTTTATCCTCGCCAACAACATAGACGGAATGTTCATCGCCCCGAAGATCGTCGGCGAATCCGTAGGCCTCCACCCCCTCACCGTCATCATCTCCGTCCTCGCCTGGAGCCTCATCCTCGGCGGACTCCTCGGCGCCCTCCTCGCCGTCCCCCTCACCGCCACCATCAAAGTCCTCCTCAAACGCTACTTCTGGGACCGCCCCTCCTCTTCCCCCCTGCCAACGCAGCTCCCTCCGTAATCACCAATCTTTCGCCCAATTCCTCCCCCAAAAACCACGCTGCTCGCGAAAAAATGCAGACAGCTCATTAATCCACACGCGACAGGCTCAGCTTCAACTCTCCCTTGGCGACCATGTGGAGAACGCTGGCGGCGAGCGTTTGGTAGGGCAACCCCGCCTCCTCTGCCCGTGATCGCAACCCAGCAATCGTCTCGTGTGTGGTGCGGATGTTGATGCGTGCCGGACGCGATGGCTTCCGCACAACTTTCATCTTTGCTGCCGCAGCAGGATGAGGGATTCCCAGAGCCTTTTGCTGATCGGGATCGAGCGCAGGCCCCTCCGCGAATTTCCATCCCTTATCAGCGGGTTCATCTGCGTAGATGGGTTTATTTTTTTTGGTTTTCATAGGCTTTCTTTTGCTTTCTCCAATATCCGGCACCAATCACGCGGAGGGCATCGCCGCGAATCGTGAACCTCACAGTCAAAATCCCCCGACCATCATGGCCAATGGCATAAAACCTCGGTTCCTCCGGACTATGTTTCTGGTTTGGAACGATCAACCGGTCAGGATCTTCAAAAACCCGTAGGACCGTGGAAAAATCCACACCGTGCTTGGCCAAGTTGGCCGCTTCTTTGGCCGGGTCGAATTCCAACTGCATGTGCCGAATGTGAGCCGCAGAAATTCACATGTCAAGCCCACCTTGGGTGGATTACCAATCGGGAACGCCAACGTCCCCGTTGGCTTTGCTTGGTATGTCTCTAGGCTCAACCTCGGCAAGGACTTCGAGATCGGCAAATTCACCCTCGGCCCGATCGTCGGAGCGCAATACACCTACGCCGGCATCGGCGGCTTCACGGAAACGGGAGCCGACAGCCTCGACCTCGCGCTCGGCCAGCAAAACGCCAACAGCCTCCGCACAAACCTCGGCGCGCGCCTCGCCTACAACTGGGAAGTCGGCGCAAACATCACGCTCATCCCCGAAGTGCGTGGCTTCTGGATGCACGAGTTCCTGAACGGCCCGCGCAACATCAGTTCATCCCTCGACGGCGGCAACGGTGCCTCGTTCGACTACGAAACCAGCGCCCCATATCGCAACAGCGTCTTCGGCGGAGTCGGCATCAGCGCGAAGTTCGCCGACCGCTGGAGCGGATCGGTGTTCTACAATGTGAACTTCGGAGCCGAGGGCTACACGAACAACATCATCAGCACCTCGCTCGGATTCTCATTCTAACGCATATAGCGGCGGCAGCCTTTGAAAATCTGGTGGGCTGTGCTTTGCCTTCCTCGCAACGGAAGCGGTCCATGTAGATCCACTATTGGAGAAGCTGTAGATGTCGTGGCGCTGGCCTACGACACTTACAGCTCTTCCAATACAAGCAAGGGGATGCATGGCGTGACGCTGACACCTATTTGATTCCAAATTAATTGGCTTATAAATGTTCTTGCAAATCGGGAATTCATTCCCAAGATGTAAAACATGATCGGTCGCCTGTATCATCAGCTATTGGAATCGAAATTGCAGAGATATCCGGCGGTAGCCTTGCTGGGCCCGCGTCAATGCGGCAAAACGACGATCGCTAAAAGTATAGGCGGCAAATATTTTGATATGGAAAGCGAGGGGGATGTTCTTCGTTTGGATGCGGAGTGGGATCGCTTGGTTGGCGGGTCGGAGTTGGTGATCCTCGACGAGGCACAATGCGCGCCGGAGGTATTCCCGCGTTTGCGGGTGGCAATCGATGCGGATCGCAACCGCCATGGGCGCTTCGTCTTACTGGGATCGGTTTCACCCGCCTTGATGCTCAATGTTTCGGAATCCCTCGCCGGTCGCATGGGATTGGTTCGGATGGGTCCCCTTGCTTATGCGGAATTGGCCGAACCTCTCGGGCCAGACTGCTGGGAAAGCATTTGGTTGCGGGGAGGATTTCCGGATGGCGGAATTCTTGATGAAGGGCGGTTTCCCGAGTGGCAGAAGGATTACTTGGAGCTTTTGGCGACGCGGGATTTGCCGGAGTGGGGATTTGCGGCGAAACCTCAGCGCACCCGCCGCCTCATGGCCATGCTGGCGGCCGTGAACGCGCAGCCGCTCAACGCCTCGAATCTCGGTAGCGCCTTGGGCATCGACCATAAGACCGTCATCGGCTACTGCGATTTTTTGGAGGAGGCATTCCTGATCCGTCGCCTTCGCCCTTGGTCTGGAAACATCTCCAAGCGGCTTGTGAAAACTCCCCGGCTCTACTGGCGCGACAGCGGATTGCTGCATGCCCTGCTGAATGTGCAAAACATCGAGCAACTCTACAATCAGCCATGGGTGGGCTTTAGTTGGGAGGGATTTGTGATCGAGCAAATTCTGGCTTCACTCGAGCTGTTCCGCTTGCCAGCCGAGCCCTACTACTTCCGCACATCGGACGGTGCCGAGTTGGACCTCCTACTCGATTGGGCAGAGGAACGCTGGGCGGTTGAGATCAAACTCACATCTCACCCAACCAAAGCCATGGTCGATGGACTCCAAAAAGCGGCCGACCTGATCGGCGCAACCCGGCGGATTCTTGTTTGCCAAACGGAGGAGGAGATTCGCTCGGAGAAGTTGCTAATCACAAACCTGCCTTCATTCCTGAATGTGGTAGCGGAACGTTGAAAACGTTTCGAGGGCGTGGCCGCTTCGCGGCAGTGGCGAGTGGCGGGTAACTGGTGGCGAGGCTCAGAATGATGGGGCGAGCGGTGGCGCTCGAAACCGATTTCAGGGGAGGGCATGCGTCCGGTCAGCGTCCTCGCCTGACCCAAGTTTCAACCACGATCAGCCCGAGAACTACTTTCAGACACCCTCGCCAGATCTTTCAGGAATCTTCTTGAACGCTCTGAACAGCCGTGTTTATTGAAGAATTCATGAGCTCCGCAACTCTGCTGAAGGAAATCGAAACCGCTCCCGAGGAAATCCGCCGGGAAGTTTGGGATTTTTTGTCTTTCCTGAAATCGCGCAGCCTGCCGGCGCCAACCGGTGATACCTCCATGCAATCCATCGACTGGTCCGATCTCGCATCACGCTGGAATCGCGTATGGGGCCCCGATTTCGCGCCCGGCACACCTGTGGATGCGATCTTGAGCGATCTCCGGAGCGACTCGTGATCGCGTGTTACTTTGATACCGGTCTCGTCTTGAAGCTGGTGGTCAAGGAACCACTGAGCGTAAAAGTCCACGAATTTCTGAACGCCCGACGCTGCCGGACCTTGGATTTGCTGCATATCGCAACGGCTGAACCATGCGGTGCCTACGAGTTTGTCACCGGGGACGCCAGACAGGCCAAAGCCGCTCGCTTTTGTGGCTTGGATGTCGTAGAAATCCGTTAATTCATTTCGTCTGTTTGGATTGTGCGCCACTCGGGAACGCCAACGTCCCCGTTGGCTTCGCTTGGCATGTCTCTCGGCCAGGGAGGACCTCGGCGTTCTCCGGAGGGGCCTCATTTCAAAGCCTCGATGATCGTGGGTATGCGGCAGGCCAAGTAATGCGGGATGTTCAGGAGTTGGTATTCCACGGGATCGCCGAGTGTGGTTTTGACCTGCATGTTCTGGAGACTCGGGGGATTTCGATCCACGCGCACGGCGAGCGGCAGGGATTTGTCGTGCATGAATTGATGCAGGCTCTTCATGGCTCCGGCTGCGCCGCTTTTGGTTTCCAGAGGAACAATCCGGCCGTTGCATTCCACCACGAGGTCGATCTCGCCGACTCGGCCGTTTTCCCGCCTCCAGTGGAAGAGTTGTCTCCGTCGCGTGGGTTCGCCTATGGCGGCACGGAGTTGTTGGGCGACGCCCTGCTCGGCCAGTCCGCAACGCAGCGCAGGTGCCACATCCGTCCATCGCGGAAAGGAATTTCCAGCTGGCGTGTTCCAGAGCGCGTGGGCCAATCCGACATCCAGAAGAGCTATTTTTCGCAGGCGGTCATTGATTTTCCCGGCCAGCGGCACGCCGTTGCACTCCGCGTGGGGAATCGAATCGCAGAGTTGGGCCATGCACAACAAATCGAGCGCGTGCTTGGCCTGCTGATGTTTCACTCCAGCGTCCACAAGGCTGTAGACAAATTTATTCCCCAATTGATCGACAACACCGCGCAGGACATCGTCCAAGATTCGCGGCTCCATGCGGCCGGAGTATTTGGCAAAGTCGTTTCGATAAGTCTGGATGAGATCGCTTTGCAGTCGACGACACTCGCTGGCCTGTGCGCCTGCGGAATCAGCCGCCACCACCTCGGGCATTCCACCGGTCATCAGATACCGGTCGTAAAATTCCATAGCCATCGCATGCGCGGCATCGCCGAGCGGAAGGCTGGGTGTCCACTCCGCCAAGCGCTGCAGGAGTCTTTCCTGACCATGCGCTTGCAGAAACTCTGGAAACGACATTGGCTCCACAAAAGCGAAGGAAACCCTGCCAACCGGCATGCTGTATTCAAAATCCCGAAGCGCGAATTCCAACAACGACCCGGCCGCGATCACTGGCAACTCCGGCATCTCCTCGGCAAACCACCGCAACTTTGCCAACACCTCCGGCGCCGTCTGAATCTCATCCAAAAACAAAATCAACCCCTCGGCCGGCGCCTCCACGCCAGTTCGGAGGGCGAGATCATCGATCCACCGCCGGGGACCGCTGCCCTCTTCTCGAAAAATCCGCGCATACTCCGGATTCCGATCAAAATTCACCTCCAAAAGCATCCGACCACTCGATCGGCCCAACTCCCTCACCAACCATGTCTTCCCCACCTGACGCGCTCCTCTTACGATCAATGGCTTACGCCGCTCGGATGCCAGCCAAGATACGAGAAAATCAGAAAATATGCGATTCATGTAAATAGGTATTACACAAAACAACGCGTTGTTTCAATAAAAAATACAACGCACCCGACAGACCTGCACGCTTGAGACAACCATGCCCCCCCTCTTTCGCGCGGCAGCGCGCAACCATGGGAGGGTGTGATCGGTGTGACCCATTATCCAGTTGCGCGGCGGGGTTTAGGAAAGCGTAGCCGTCTCGGCTGCGTAGGAGCAAAGCAAAGTCGGTGCCCTTTTCTCGCGCTACAGTCATAAATTCATGAAGCAAACTGGCGCTGCTGAGCCCCGGTTCGCTTCCAGAACCACCCCGCAAAAAACCCTCCCCCGCAACGCAACAAAAAATTTGAACGATCGTCCAAATTTTTTGACCTAACACTTCCCAAAACGGATTAGAAAATCTTAAAATTTCTCATGCAGAATTATCATGCTGTGTATTTTACAAAAGACAATTTTTTTGGACGATCGTTCAAAAAAATTGTCTTTTGAGGGAGAGGGGATGCTTGAGGTTCGGTGCTTTGGGGGGTTACCAGGTGTATTGGACGGTGTAGGTGAGTTTGCGTTCTTCGGAGGGTTTTACGGGGATGAGGAATTGGATTTGGTGGGCGTTGGATTGTGTGAAGGGGTCGGAGTTGGGGGTGATTTTCCAGTTGGCGGCGCGGTAGAGGTGTTCGATGACGCGGATGGTGACGGGGGTTTTTTTGCGGTTGCGGAGGGTTATTTCGAAGGATTCGGTGGCGGTGTTGTTGGCGGAGTCGATTTGGAATGCGGTGCGTTTTCTTTCGCCGACGAGGTCGAAGGCGTCGCCGGTGCGGATTTTCAGGAGTTCATCGGCGGGGGTGTGGTCGAGTTCGTTTTCTCCAGTGAATTCGAGGGTGTCGCCGTCGGCGCGGTAGAATCGGATGCGGCCTTTGGGGAGGGGGATGCCGAGGTTGTTTTGCTTGGTGTTTTTGAATTCGCGGGTGACCGAGATTTTGGTTGAGCTTTGGGTTCCGAAATCGTCGCTGGTTCGTCGGAAGGCGGGATCGATGGATTGCCAGTTGGAGATGTCGGCGCCGTCGTAGGTGTAGATGGTTTTGGATTGGACGCCGGTGGCGCGGAGGAATTCGACCTGTTTGGTTTCGCGGTTGAGGAGCGTGGTGGGGCGGGGCAGGGAGTAGAGGTGGAATTCGTCGAAGGTTTTTTCGGTCACTTGCGGTGCGCTGTCCATGGCGGCGACTGC
>JBJTGE010000334.1:0-9594 GCA_046093785.1 Spartobacteria bacterium | reverse complement strand
CTGTGACCTCGTAGTCGGGGTGTCCGGCCATCACTTTGGCGAGCGTCGATTTGCCGGAGCCGTTTTTACCCATGATGGCATGGACCTCGCCCTTCGGGATTTCGAGGTTGAGACCTTTGAGGATTTCGCGGTCGCCGATGTTTGCGTGCAGGTTTTCGATTTTGAGGCTCATGGTTTGGTGTGTGTGGTTTTTTTGCAGGCCGGGCAGGTCCCCCGGAGTGTGATTTCGGAATGGTTAATGCTAAATCCGGTGGGAACTTTGAGAAACTGGGTGAGTGACCCGCCCTTGGCGACGGGGATATCGGAAACGATGCCGCAGGAATCGCAGACGAAGTGGCCGTGTTCCGAGAGGTTCGGGCAGTAGCGGGTCGCCTCGCGTTCGACATTGACTTGCTTGGCGAGACCGCACTCCACGAGGGTTTCGAGGCAGTTGTAGACCGTCGCCAGCGAAATGGTGGGAACGCGTTTTTTGGCTTTTATGAAAACCTCGGTGGCCGTGGGATGGTTACGGTCTTCGAGGAGCACATTGTAAACCTCGCGCCGCTGCGGGGTGAGGCGATGGCCGCTGTGGCTGATCGTTTCTTCGTAGGCGGGTTGGATCGTCTTGTTCACGGAAAGCAGGAATACATAGCCGCGCCCAATGGCTAATCAAGAATTATTCTAATTAAGGGTGATCGGACGGATTAGACGGATCGGACTGATCGGACGGATCGGACGGGTCAAGTAGCAAGCAGGGACGCTTAGGCGGCGTCTTTTTCCTGTTTGCGGCGGATGACGGGGGATTTTTTGCCCTCGACGACGGCGCGGTTGATTGTGACCTCCGAGACATCATCACGGCTTGGGCAATCGAACATGACATCGAGCATGATGCGCTCGATCATGGAGCGCAGGGCCCGGGCGCCTGTGCCTTTGCGGATGGATTCTGCGGCGAGTGCGCGCAGACCGTCCTTCGTCATGTTGAGGGTGACGCCGTCCATGCCGAGAAGCTTGGCGTATTGTTTGGTCATCGCGTTTTTCGGCTCGGTGAGCACGGAGACCAACTGGTCTTCGTTGAGTTCCTCGAGTGTGGCCACCACGGGGAGGCGACCGATGAACTCAGGGATAAGGCCGAAGCTGATGAGGTCTTCCGGTTCCACGCATTTGAGGGTTTCGGCGCGGTTGGATTCGTTTGTTGCAGCTCCAACCGGGGCATGGAATCCCATGGTGCGTCCGCCAAGGCGGCGTTGGATGATTTTTTCGAGTCCCACGAAAGCGCCGCCGCAGATGAAGAGGATTTTTTCCGTGTTGACCTGGATATACTCCTGCTGCGGGTGCTTGCGACCGCCTTGGGGCGGCACATTGCAGACGGCGGCTTCGAGGATTTTTAGAAGGGCCTGCTGAACGCCTTCGCCAGAGACATCGCGGGTGATGCTGACATTGTCGGTTTTGCGTCCGATCTTATCGATTTCGTCGATGTAGATGATGCCCATCTCGCAGCGTTTCACATCGAAGTCGGCGCTTTGAAGGAGGCGGAGAATGATGTTTTCGACATCCTCACCCACATAACCTGCCTCGGTGATGGAGGTGGCGTCAGCGATGGCAAACGGCACATCGAGCACCTGGGCGAGCGTGCGGGCGAGGAGGGTTTTGCCGGAGCCGGTCGGGCCGAGCAGGAGTATGTTGCTCTTCTCGATTTCGACATCGTTGAGGTGATCGAGGGAGATCAGGCCCGGCGAGGATTGGGTGAGGCGCTTGTAGTGGTTGTGAACGGCGACGGAGAGCACCTTTTTTGCGGTGTCTTGGCCGATGACATGCTGGTCGAGAAGTTTTTTAATCTCGGCCGGCTTGGGAACGCGGAACGACGGCTTGCTTTTGCGCGAGTCCTCCTTGAGTTCCTTCTCCAGAATTCCCCTGCAAATGGTGATGCAACTGTCGCAAATGTAGACGCCGGGGCCGGCGATGAGTTTGCGAACTTCGGCTTGGCTCTTTCCGCAGAAAGAGCACATCGTGAGATTGTTCGGACGAGCCATCGAGGTTTGTCCCTACTCGGCGGCTTTTACGGCTTCGACTATGTCTTTGATATCCTTGCGGGACTTCACGACCTCATCCACGAGCCCGTAGGCCTTGGCCTCGTCAGCGGTCATGTAGTTATCGCGGTCGGCATCGCGTTCGATCTGCTCGACGGTTTGGCCTGTGTGGTGCGAGAGGAGTTTGTTCAGGCGCTTCTTCAGCTTGAACATGAACTCAACCTGGCGCTCCACATCACTGGCTTGGCCCTTCGCGCCGCCGGAGACTTGGTGGATCATGATGTCCGAGTTTGGAAGTGCGTAGCGTTTTCCCTTTGTGCCAGCGCAGAGCAGAACCGCACCCATGCTGGCTGCAAGGCCCATGCAATAGGTGTTCACATCACAGGTCACGAACTGCATTGTGTCGTAAATCGCGAGTCCGGCAGTCACGGAACCACCGGGCGAATTGATGTAGATGTTGATATCCTTCTTTGCGTCTTCCATTTGGAGGAAAAGAAGTTGCGCGATGACAAGGTTCGCCACGGTGTCATCAATCGGAGTTCCGATGAAGATAATGCGATCCTTGAGAAGGCGGGAGTAGATATCGTAGCTGCGTTCACCGCGGCCAGTTTGTTCGACGACGATTGGGACTAACATAATATGAGATCGGTTTTAGGCCGCTTGCGGGGCGGCAGGTTCTGTAACGGTAGCACCGGAGGCAATCAAATCAAGGGCCTTGGTGATGCGAATCTGATCGCGAAGGCGGTTGATGCCTCCGCTGCGGGCGAGTTCCCCGGCGAGTTTTTTGACGGGTTTTTGCTCGCGCTCGGCGATTTGGAGGATGGCCTGATAAACTTCGGCATCGGTCTCTTCGATTTTCTCCTCGTCCGCGATGCGGGTGAGGAGGAAGTTCGAACGCACACGGTCGCTTGCGGTCTTCGAGGCGTTTTGGACGATCTCCTCGGTGTGGGATTTGATATCCTCATCCGAAATGCCGCGGGCTTGGGATTCTCCGACGATGTCTTTGAGGACATAGGCTGTCTCGCTGGCGACGAGGCGCTCGGGAAGTTCGCCGGTGAAGAGGGAGAGGAGTTTTTCCACGACGGCGTTCTTTTTAGCCATCTCGAAATGATACTCGGCGGCCTCCTCTTGGCGTTCGCGGATTTTTTTGCGGAGGCCCTCGAGGGTCTGGCCGGGTTCGATCTTGGCGGCCAGTTCGTCATTCAGCGGTGCGGGAGTGCGGGTATTGATCGCATGAAGAGTGACGGCATAGGTCACTTTGCGGTTGCGGAGTTCCTCGAGCGGGAATGACTCCGGCACATCGAGAGTGAAGGTGCGTTCTTGGCCGATTTCCATGCCTTCGATGGCTTTTGCAAAGCCCGGGATCAGGGTTCCTTCATCCATCAAAACCCACGCGTTGCGGCGACCTTGAATCTGAGTCGGTGCCTTGGGGGCGATGTTGGTGATCGGTTCACCATCCACCGTGCCTTGATAGGTCACCACGGCGTAGTCGCCCATGGCTAGTGCACGGTCGGTGATGGCATCGAATTTCGAGTGCGGGTCGCGGAGGTATTCCAGAACGCCTTCGACATCCTGGTCGGTGATGGTTTTTTTCGCGACTTCCACGGTGATATGTTTGTAGTCCGGCAACTCGAAATCCGGTGTCTGAATGACCGTGGCCAGGATTTTCATGGACTTGTCGGCGGCGATTTCCGCCTTCTCCACATTGTCGACGGCGTGGATTTTGATATTTTTTGTTTTGACGGCTTCGCGAATTGCCTCGCCGACAAGCTTGGTTTTCACCTCTTCTTCGATGTCCTTGGCATAACGGGAGGCAATCAAGGAAGCAGGTGCCTTGCCAGGACGGTAGCCGGGCAGGCGGGCTTGTTTTTGAAATTCCTTGGAAATGGTGTTCCATTCCGCGCTGACCCGGTCCGACGGAAGGTCGATTTCCAAGGCCACAACGCAATTCTTTTGATAATCCAGAGCGACATTCATGATGAGCCCGCCAGCAAAGCAGAATCATGCGAGGTGGGCAACCGATGTCTGAAAGAAAATGCCGCAATCGAAACCCTCACCTCGCCAAGGATGGGCAGGCCACTATGGTGATCTGCGATGAACCCGAAAACCACGATGGATTTCTCGAAGGCCGGTTGGCGCTTTGATAACAGCTACGCCCGTTTGCCCGGGGTGTTTTTCAGTCAGGTCAATCCCACGCCTGTTGGTTCTCCGGAGTTGGTGGTGTTCAATACTGCCCTTGCGCAGGGCATGGGCTTGAGTTCGCAGGAGCTCGATTGCCCTGCCGGGGCGGCTCTTTTTTCCGGCAATGAGATTCCAGAGGGAGCGCAGCCGATTGCGCAAGCCTATGCGGGACATCAATACGGCCACTTCACCATGTTGGGCGACGGACGGGCCATTTTGCTCGGAGAGCAGATCGGGCCGGATGGGCGGAGGTGGGATGTGCAATGGAAAGGTGCCGGGCGCACGCCCTACTCGCGGCGTGGCGATGGACGCGCGGCTCTCGGGCCGATGTTGCGGGAATACATCATCAGCGAGGCCATGGCCGGGTTGGGGATTCCGACGACGAGGAGTCTGGCTGTGGTTGCCACCGGCGAGCCGGTTTATCGGGAAGAGGTGCTGCGTGGCGCTGTTCTAACGCGCATCGCGGCGAGTCATATTCGCGTTGGGACATTCGAGTTTGCCGCCATGGAGCGGAATCCCGAAGCCCTGCGGGCGCTTGCGGATCATACCATCCAACGCCATTTCCCCGAACTCGCGGGAGGTGCGGATTGTTACCGGTTTTTTCTGGAAGCGGTGATCGAGCGCCAGGCTTCGCTGGTCGCCAAGTGGATGCTGGTCGGGTTTGTCCACGGGGTGATGAACACCGACAACATGGCGCTCTCGGGTGAGACGATCGACTATGGGCCGTGTGCTTTTATGGACAGCTATGATCCGGCGACTGTTTTCAGTTCGATCGATCGCCACGGGCGCTACGCGTATGCCAACCAACCGGGCATCGCCCATTGGAATCTTGCGCGGTTGGCTGAGGCGCTTTTGCCGCTTTTGGATTCCGATGAAAACAAGGCCGTCGAAATGGCAAAGGAATCGTTGGGGATTTTTCCAAAAAAATTTCACCAGTATTGGCTCTCGGGAATGCGCGCGAAGTTGGGGCTGTTCACCGAGGAAGCCGAGGACCTTGGGCTCATTGAATCGCTTCTCCAAGCGATGCATCGCAACCGGAGCGATTATACGCAGACGCTTCGGGCATTGGATCCCGTTGAGGCATCTCCTGCTGATCCGGCGTGGCATTCGGATTGGACAGCCCGGCTTGGGCGGCAAGGCCAGACTTTTGAGGAGGTGCGGGAGCAAATGCGTCGCCACAATCCTGCCGTCATTCCCAGAAACCACAAAGTCGAGGAGGCGTTGGATGCTGCATCTTCGCAGGTCGACTTGGCTCCTTTGCATCGCTTGCTGGCGGCGCTTGCGAATCCCTTTGAAGACGGGCCGGAAAAGAACGGCTACCGGGAGGCTTCAGCGGATGGTTCGGTGGGCTACCAGACTTTTTGCGGGACCTGAGCGGGCTCACTCATCGCCGGCCGAGAGGGTGCGGCGGACAAGGAGGTCAATGATGTGGCGGTCGAAATCGGCGGCGATGTTTTGGCCGGTGCTGGCGAAGAGGGGAACGAGACCATCGTCGAGGACGAACTCCCAGAGTTTTCCGCAGCGGGGAATTTCATCGACATGGGTGAACACCACATGCGTGGCTCCGAGTGAGCCTGCACGCGTGTAGGCCTCTTGGATCAATTGGCGCTCGTAGGCGGCATTGACGACCAACACGCGGGACTCGATGCCAAGCTCGTCAAAGGTCTTTTGCAGGTGGCGCACATTTTTTCCGGTGAGGACCATTCCGGGGATGTCGAAATAGAGGTTCGTATCCTCATTGAGTTTTTTGAGTTCTCCACGGGTGCGGAGGAGTTGCACGCCGAGGGCCTCGCAGAACATCGCCAGACCTTCGCTGGAGTTTGGTTCATCCGCTTCAAGCTTCATGACGGAGGCTTGGCGTCCGCGCAGAAAAATATCCGAGGCGAGTTGTTTGCACAGGGCCGTGGTCGAACCGGAACCCGGGGAACCAAAAAATGCGACACGGTTCGAGAGGGCGAGGCTGCGGCTTGGCGCGCGGTCGCGCATGAGCATGGCGAAGTGGGAAATGGCGGTCTGCAGCGGTTGCTCGTTCAGTTGCCGTGATTCAGGACGCTCGCCGAATTGTGCGAGAAACTCGCCGGGTATTCCGGCTTTCGAGAGGATCGTCCAAAGCCTGCCGGTGGGCAGGTTTTTGAACATGGCGCGGACGAGGGATTCCGGAACCAGATCCGTGTCGTCGCGTTTGGGTTCCTGCGGGCTGCGGCTTTTTCTTTGCCGTGTCGATTTGCGCCTTTGCGATGTCTCTGGGGAGAGGAAATCCTCCTCGGGTTCTGATGCCTGTTCTGACGGGGCCTCCGAAGCGGGCGAGGGGAGGGATTGGGAGGGGTCGGAGGGAACTTGGGCGATGATTTCGAGTTTGGGCGATTTCAGGAAGCGGGCCAAGCCCTCGCCTTCGACTTGGCGAACGGAGATGACCTGCGCGGATTCACCGAGCTTTTCCCGGATGACGGCGGCGGCTTCCTCCGCCGATTTGACGATGAATTTGTATTTCTGCCCGGGTGTGATGGAGAGGGTTTGTTGAGCCATTGACCGGTGGGCAGATTAGGCGGGTAGCTGGGCCGCCGCAAGCCTGAGCTGGGAGCAGGCTGCTACGGAGGCGCGGTGTCTTTCCAGATTTGATTACCAGACGACCCAAGACCCCTCGGCTTGTGTCGCGACGGGGCGGGCGGGTTTGGATGTCTTGTAAGTATTTGCCAACCTCGCTGGTGTGGGTTGGGGAGCCTCCATGCGGGGAGCGGTGAGGACGGAGTTTTTCAAGAGCAACTGTTCGCTTTCCCGGCTCAAGAGGAGGAGTTTGAGAACTTTTGCAAGAACGCGTTTGCGCACCTCGGCAGAAGCGGCGTGATCGGCACTTTTTACCGGGCCTGCAGCACGCAAGTAACTGAGCGCCTCCTCCAATTTGCCCAAAATTTGGCGTTTGCGTTCGACCAAGAGTTTTTGGTCGTTGCCGTTTGCACGCAGGTGGGAATTTTCCTCATGCATGTAGAGATCCAGTTCATCGCAGAGGGTGCTGTATTGCTCAAGAGCGGCAAGGGTATTCATGATGCCGTTCTCATAGCAGATGGCGTGCCAATTACCATCAGGGCACTTTTCTTGGTCAGCGCGATGATTTGGGTTCCGCCCAGGCATCCGGTTCGGCTTTTATCGAGTCGAATCCCTCGGATACCACGCCGATGGAACCTGTGGAACCGGCGGGCACGAAGAAGCGTCCATTCGGGGCGGGAGGGAATGGCGACTTCGGGTCGGGTCGGGCGAAGGATTGCTTGCCAACGATGATCGCTGCGATGCGACGGGAATCCTTGTCGCGAATCTCCACAAGCGTTCCCGTGTCTGCGGAAAGACCATCCGGTTCCAATACCTCAAAGCCTGCGTATTGAGCCGGACCAGCGGGAATTTCCTCGGTTGGCTTGAGGTTTTTCAGGCGCTGAACGAGTTGGCCGATGGCAGCGAGATCGGCCTTGCGTGGCGTTTCTCCCTGGATGTTCCAGGTTTCGCCGTCTTTGGTGATCAGGAGGG
Source organism: Spartobacteria bacterium (assembly GCA_046093785.1). Classification (GTDB taxonomy): domain Bacteria; phylum Verrucomicrobiota; class Verrucomicrobiia; order Chthoniobacterales; family Terrimicrobiaceae; genus UBA967. Next base: position 1,891 of record JBJTGE010000334.1, on the reverse strand, counting down.
ATGCCGTGTTGGTCTTGATGAGAATTTCCGACACGGCGCCAAGATCGAAATCGGGAACCCATCGTCTTTTGTGGGCTTCGACGGCGGCAAGGATTTCCTGGCGCTCCTGGTATTTGAGCCAGAGGCCGGTTCCAACAAGAGTGGCCGAAATGATCAGCAGGAGGATTTTCAGCTTCATGGCCCGAATGGAAGTGGCGGTCGGCCTCCCGTTTCAGGCGGCATTATTTTTCCATGAGCTTGATGTCATCAAACTGAGCGATGCCAGAGCCGGGTGTGAGCTGGAATACGAAACGGAGGAAGGCTTCTTGAGTCTCCGGGATGTCTGCGAGTTCCTTGTCATCAAATTTCACCGTGAATTCTTTTTTGACATCCACCCAATTTGAGCCACCGGTGTAAGTTGCCGTCTCCAACATACTCTCACGAATTTTTTTGAGATCACGCTTCACAGCACCACGCTCGTCCTTGGAAATGACTTCGCCGGATCCGATTTTCTTGAGGCCGCTGTAAACCAGATTGGCGCGGCCGTTGTTGATTTGTGCACCTTTGACTTTGAAGGAGAGGACATAGGTTTTACCGACTTTCAGAGGATTTGTGAGTGGCTGCGAGAAGGTGAAAATGTTTGGGAGCTTGATGACTTTTGGATCATCCTCGTTCGGCTTGGGCAAAGTTGGTGGAGGTAAATCTTTGTAATCAAGTTTGAGATAGCCTGCTTCCAAGAAGGAAGTTCCCTCGGGCGGTTTCGTCGAGGAGGAACCGGACGAATCGGCCGGGTCTTCTTTGATGACTGTGATATAGCCGCCGAAGTTTCCGCGTCCGTATCCGAAATCCACATCCCATCCTGAAGGCATGAGCAAGGGTTTTTCCTCGTCTTCGACTTTGATATCCACTGGGAGTTTGAACTTCGGCTGCGTGGCAGTGCCTTGATTGATGGCCATCGCAACGCGTCCGCTGCGTTTTCCAAATACCAGATCGAACAGTCCATCCCCACTGTAGTCTGCGGTATCAATGGTGCAGCCTCCGCCTGCATTCAAGAGGTTGGTGGCTTTGATGGCATCCATGGGATCCAGTGACGAGCCTGGTTCTGGCGCGGGAGTGTTGGGAGGCAGGGCTTGTGGGGCTCCATCAATGGTTATGAACGAGTCGAAGGAAATGGGTTCGCCTGGTTTGAAGGGGCCGCCTTTTCCCAAATAAACGGCCACGCGGCCTCCGCGTTCAGCCACAAGGAGGTCGTTGTTTCCATCACCGTTGTAATCAACGACGCAGGGAGAGAGCTGTTCCAGACCCATTCCATAGGCCAGCACTGATCGATCGTCAGGCTCCAGAGAGGGGCGTCCAATGCCTTTGCCGGGGAAGATGTGAATGCTGTTCGCCGAGTAGGATCCCTCACCAATGAGGAGGTCTACCTTGTTATCCTTGTCCCAATCCACTGCGTAGGGTGCGAAAACATTTCCCCAGCGCTCGAATCCTTTCTGCAGGACAGCGGATTCGTAGGTTGCCGGGGTGCGAAAATCCGGGCGATTTCCGCCGCCGCTGTTGGGAACCAGAAGGACATCGCCACCGTAGTTGCCGATAAGAAGATCAAGTTTTCCGGTGCGTGAGAGATCGGCCAAGTTGATTCTCTGCACTCGGCGCAGTTGATAGATTTGATCCGGTGTTAAGACTGGTGGTTGAGGCACCCCGGGCTTGAGTGCAGCCGGGCGGGGAATTGGAGTTGGCTTGCCTTTTCCCTTATCCTTTTCTTTGAAATCCTCGGTTTCGATCGCGTAGAGTTTCAAGGGCGTGGGGTTGAGCAGGAGGGAAGAAAACTCCGCCGGGCCAAATTTGGGCTCCTGCTTCGTGCCGGTGTTGAAGTGCACCCGGAGGAATCCTTGGCCATCCATAATGGCTATAT
>JBJTGE010000333.1:0-10026 GCA_046093785.1 Spartobacteria bacterium | reverse complement strand
GTGCCGGAGCGGAATTTGCGGTGGGGTTCGAGGGCGTTGCCTTTTTTGGTGTTCACGCTTTGGATTTTGATGTCGAGGCGCAGGGCGTCGCGCGGGGTGTTGGCGATGGTGATTTTCTCGGGGCCGAGGGATTCGATATCGACCAGAAAGGGTGAGACTCCTGGAAAAACGAGGGTGCGGACTTTTTCGCCTTTGGCCAGAGACTGGCTGCGGATGAAGAGGGATGCGGCGAAGAGATCGCGGATGGGGGCGATTTTGACAGGCTTCCACTTGCCGGGCTTGGCATCGGGCGCGATCCACTCGCGGAGGGTTGTCAGGGAGCCCTTGTTACCCTCGATGCGCGTGGACAGGGTGCGGGTGGCGTATTTTTCGTTTTGTTCCGAGCGAATGGTCTGGAGACTGTCGCGGTCGGCGGTGGCATCCAACGAGGCGTCGAGTTGATAGAGTGTGCGGGCGAATCCCGTGGTGGCACCCGAGCTCGTGAGGATGGCATTTTTCCCCTCATGGGAAATGGCGGCGCGGGCTTTCGCAGCCTCGATCTCCGCCCAGCCGAGTCGGTATTCCGCGAGGAAGGGACGAATCTCGGGAAATGGACCGGCAGCGACCGGGGAGAGCGTGGACTGCCAAGCGCAGGCGATCGGAAGGGCGAGGAAAAAAGCGGCGAGGAAAGCAGGCACGGAAATCAGGGTGCCGAGCGAAACCAGCCGAGCGGTTGGGGATTGATGCAATGGTTGATCTGCTTCACCTCGGTGTAGGCTTCGTAGCCGTAGGTGCCGAGTTCGCGGCCCATGCCACTTTGTTTGTAGCCGCCCCATGGCGCCTCGTTGAAGGTGGGGTGGTAGGTATTGATCCAAGTGATGCCGGCGCGGAGGCGGCGAACGACGCGCTGAGCTTTCGCACCATCCTTTGTGAAGACGCCGGCCGCGAGGCCGTAGATGGTGTCGTTGGCGATACGGATGGCCTCTTCCTCGGTGTCAAAAACCTGAACAGCGAGCACCGGGCCGAAGACCTCCTCCCGCACGATGCGCATGGAAGGTTTCACATCGGTAAAAATCGTGGGCTGCACGAAATTTCCTGCGCTGCGTTGGTCGTTGTATGTGGAGCCGCCTGTCAGGAGCTGAGCGCCTTCGCAGCAGGCGCGCTGGATATGCTCGAGGACTTTTTTCTGGTGGGCGCGGGAGATGAGCGGCCCCATTTCGGTGGCTTCATCCGTGCCTGGGCCGACGACAATTTTTTCGGCAGCGGAGGCGAGTCTTGGCAGGAACGACTCCGCGAGACTCCGCTCGAGAAGCAGTCGGGATCCTGCGCTGCAAACCTCGCCCTGACCGGCAAAAATGGCAAAAAGCGCATACTCGAGGGCATGGTCGGGGTCGCAGTCGGCGAAGACAATATTCGGACTCTTGCCGCCAAGTTCGAGCGAGACTTTTTTGAAATTCGAAGCGGCGGCGGCAAGAATTTTGCGGCCCGTCGCACCACCTCCGGTGAAGGCGATTTTATCGACCAAGGGACTTTCAGCAAGGCGCGCCCCGACGGGATCCCCCGGCCCGTAAAGCAACTGCACGGCACCCGGAGGAAATCCCACCTCGTCGATCAGCTCGAAAAGGAGCGAAGCCGAGAGCGGCGTGAGTTCGGAGGGCTTGAGGATGCAGCAATTTCCCGCCGCCAAGCCGGGAGCGAGTTTCCATGCGGCCATGAGCAGTGGGTAGTTCCACGGTATGATCTGAGCACAGACTCCGATCGGCTCACGAACGGTCTGGCAAACGATGTTGGGGTCTCCGACTTCAAATGTTTGCCCCTGAGGTTTGGTGGCAAGCCCGGCGTAATAGCGAAAGCAAGCGGCGGCATCCGCCACATCGAAGCGGGATTCGCGGAGGGGCTTGCCGCAGTTGCGCGTCTCCATTTCCGCAAACTCCGAAGCGCGCGACTCGATGAGATCGGCGAGTTTGAAAAGGCGAGAAGCCCGTTCCTGGGCTGGAGTGCGCGGCCATAGACCGTTGTCGAAGGCCTCGCGGGCGGCGCGGACCGCCTTGTCCACATCCTCCACCGACGACTCCGCGACCTCGCCGAGTTTCGAATTATCGGCAGGGTTGTAAAACGGCCGTGCGTTGGCATTCCATGCGGGAACAAACACGCCGTTCACATAGTTTTTGAGAGTCATTACATCCTCCTGGGAGTCCAAAGTGCCGCGTTGATGCAGGACCAAATGTGGATCGTCCAGCCAAGCATGCCGAAGCTGATGAACCAAACAACGGCGGCTCCCACAAAGAAAAGAAGCGCGGAAAGCACGCGGCCTTGGACCAACTGACCCAAGCCGGGAAAAAAGAAACTGCAAACAGCCGCAATGACATTTCCCGCCGATCCTTGATTTTCGTTCATGGAAAAAATATCCCGCCTCCCTGCGGCTTTCGCAAGCGATTCCACCAGGACGGATCATCAGGTTTTTCCATGACATGGCACCCTGTTTTTGGGAGTGCTTGGCGGTGTCCCGGCCTGCGATATCGACTGGATGGATGACGGCGCTGCTGAAAGCGGCTGTCATTTTTCTGGCCTGCTTCTGGATTTACTCGCCCGTTTACCACGGCGAGTGGCTCTGGGATGACGACTATCTGCTGACCAACAACGCCGATGTGCAGTCGCCCGACGGGCTTGGCAGGCTTTGGTTCGCGCCGGCGACGGCGGATTATCTGCCGCTGACGATGAGCGCGCTGTGGCTGCAGTGGCGGTTGTTTGGTTTGGATTCCACCGGCTACCACATCGTTTCGATTGCCCTCCACGCCCTGGCCGCGTGCCTGCTTTGGGGGCTACTCAGACAAATGCGCATCCGGGCGGCCTGGTTCGCCGGCCTTCTTTTTGCTGTGCATCCGCTCTGCGTGGAATCCGTCGCTTGGATTTCCGAGTTGAAAAATACCCTGTCGCTGCCGTTTTTTCTGGCAGCGGCATGGTGCGTCGTCCGCTTTGAACAGGGTTCCGGCCGCCGGTTTTACTTTGCCGCACTGGGGCTGTTTCTTGCAGCGATGCTGAGCAAGAGCTCGGTCGTCATGTTCCCGTGCGTGATGCTCCTGCATGCCTGGTGGCTGAGGGGCCGCATTGCTTGGCGCGACATTCTGCGCAGCGCGCCGTTTTTTCTCGTTTCGCTCTTGCTGGGACTGATCACACTGCATTTCCAACTGAACCGCGCCATCGGCGACGAGCCGATTCCGATCGGCGGGTTCGCCTCGCGGTTGGCGATTGCCGGAATGGCGCTGATTTTTTACCTGAGCAAGATTTTTTGGCCCATCACGCTGCTGCCGATCTACCCGCAATGGAAAGCGAACCCTCCCGAGGTTTATCAATTCCTGCCTTGGGTGCTTATCCTTGGCTCGGCCATCCTCTTTTGGCTCCGCCGAAAAACCTGGGGCCGACCTGCGCTGATGTCGTTTGGATTTTATTTCATCACCATCCTGCCGGTGCTTGGCTTTGTGGCGATGTCCTACATGCGGGTTGGCTGGGTGGCCGATCACTTCGTCTACATCCCGATGATCGGAATGATCGCGTTGGCAGCTGCGGGATTCGGCGGGGCCTTCGCGAGGGCAGGCGAAACGGGCAAGCAAATCCTCCTCAGCGCAGGCATTCTCCTTGCAGGCGGGCTGACCCTTTTGAGCCACAATTATGCCGCCGTGTGGGAAAACGAGGACAAACTTTGGACCTACACACTCCGGCACAACTGGGAATGCTGGCAAGCACACAACCGCCTTGGAGCCAGAGAATTCAATCGCGGAAAAATCGACATTGCCCTGCCGCATTTCCGCGAGGCGGCGCGCCTTCGGCCAGACCTCGCCGAAACCCGCAACAACCTCGGCTCCGGTGTGCTGGCGACCAAAGACACGAAAGCCGCAATCGCTGAATTCCGTGAAGCCATGCGCTTGACGCCATCCATCGTCGCGATCCAAGCGAACCTGGCGCGCGCGCTCTGGCTGGATGGTCAATTTGAAGAGGCATCGGAAATTTACGCCGATCTGGTTCAGAGATTTCCTGACAACCCTGCTTATCTTTGCAACCTCGGAGTCAGCCTCTTCCGCGAAGGCAAAATGCAGGAGGCCGCCGACTGCTTTGAGAAAGCCCTACGAATCGCCCCCAATCTGGAAGACGCCAAGACGAATCTTGAAGCGACGCGCAAGGCATTGTTAGAAAAATAACTCCCGCGACCTGACCTCAACCGGCTTTTCAAACGAAGCCAACTTGGCGACCAATCCTGGCCATTCCAGGGAGTGCAAAAAAACGCGCCGGTCATCGAGGTCAGCCTCTGTTTCGCTTAAAATGCGCGCACGCTCCAGGCCGCTGGAAATTCCTGTTCCTTCCAATTTTAAGACAGCCTCTTTGGCCGTCCAAAGTTCCAAAAAACAAGTTGCTGCGGAAGCTCCGGCAGCTTCGATGGACAACACCTCGTCCGATGTAAAAAAGCGCTTTGCCACAGCAAGAAAGTCGGTTCGACGCCCGGCTTTTTCCATATCAAATCCCACCGGCGACCTCGAGAATACCAGCGCCACTTCGCTTTCTGTATGGCTTAAACTGAAATGCAAATCGGGAACATCCACGAAAAAAGGCTTGCCACCCGGATGTAATGAAATCGAAAAGCCACCGGAATTACTGTTTGTGTATTTTCTTGCCAAACAATTTATTGCGCATCTACTTAACAAAAAACTCCGACGCGCGCCCGTGTCCCGCATCGCTTGAAAGCGCTCCAAATCCTGCGGATTTAAAAGACCCACATCGGGATTTCCCTTAATCCTCCATACATCAAAATGCCCATTATCAAGCATGTTGGGTTCTATTTTAAAATTTGCCACTGGAATAATTTTTCTTGCAACAGACTCCCATTCCTTGTTTTTTAAGCACCCTAATGAAAGTAGCAGACATCAATACACAAACTTTGACGGCACTTCTCTCTCTGACCAAGAAAAAAGAAACGCTGCTGGCCAAAGTCGCTCAAGTCGAAAAAGAAATCGCCGGATTGGCTTCTGGCGAGGTCCTCGCGGCCACCCGCATCCTCCGCGCCAAATCCCTCAAAAAGCGTCGCGGCGCTGCAAAAGGTTCCAAAAAACCACGCTCACCGAAAGGCTTTATGCAAGAGCAGGTGATCAAACACCTTGAAGCCGCCGGAGAGCTCGGTGTGAGCGTGCGGGAACTCGCCGAAAAAATCGGAAAACCAGTGGGCCAAGTCCATGTATGGTTCACCAACACAGGCAAAAAACTCGGCCAACTTCAAAAACTCGAAAGCGGAAAATGGCGGATTCTCTCCAATGGGAATCCCCAAGCCTAACGCTTTAGGGACTTAACAAGAAGGGCGCTTCGCTACAAAGGCGAAGCGCCTTTTTCTTTGCTCTCAAAAAGCTTCCGCGACCTCCTCGCCGATGATTTTGAGTCCCGCGCGCACATCCGCATCGCTCATGGCAAAGGAAATGCGAAGGCATTCGCGGCGGTGACGCCACTCCTCATCCGGCAAGCCAAAGAAGAAATAATCCCCCGGCACGATGAGGACTCCGCGTTTTTTCAGGATTTCATACAGCTCGCGCGAGGTCTTTTTTGCTCCATCCAGCCAGAGCCAAAGGAAGAGAGCGCCCTCGCTTTCGTGCAGGGCGTAGGGCAGGTCGGGCGGGAAAAACTCCGCAATCGCCTCAAGTGCGGCGTCCCGTTTTCGAAGATAAAAGGGACGAATGATCTCGCGGCTGAGACGAACGACTTCGCCGCTGGCAATGAGCGGTCCCGCGATCGCCTGGCCGAAGTTTCCATTAGCGAGCCCCGTCACGGCCATCATGGACGAAACGGCGGCCGCCACCTCGGGAGGTCCCACAACAAATGCCGTGCGGGTGCCGGGCAGACCGAATTTGGAGAGGCTCATCACATGCACAGTCTGCGTGGTCCAGAGCGGCTTCACCTCGCCGAAAACGATGCCGGGGAATGGCCACCCGTAGGCGTTGTCGATGATGAGCGGAATGTCACGCTGCGCGGCGATGTCCGCCAGATGCCGGAGTTCGGAATCCGAGATCAGATTCCCGCTCGGATTCGTCGGCCTTGAAACGCACATGGCTGCAATATCGGAACCGGGGTTCAGATTTTGAAAATCCACATGGTATTTGAAGCGGTGCGCGCCGGTGCGGGTGATCCCGGGCTGAACTCCAACGAACATTCCGGCTTCGAGCGCCTGGTTTGCATAGCCGATATATTCCGGCATGAGGGGAAAGAGAATGCGGCCCGGCGTTCCATCCCCGCGACGGCCCCCGAAAAGATTGAAGAGGAAATAAAATGCCGTCTGCCCTCCGGGAGTCACCGCGATGTTTTCAGGCCCCACCGGCCATCCGAACTCTTGACGCAGCAAACCTGCGAGGGCGTCCAACACGGCCGCATTGCCACGGGGCGGATCGTAAATCGCCAGCGTGCGCCGCAACACAGCAGGGTCGGCCGTGATTTGCTCCATGCGGAATTTCCACACGGCCTCCATTTCCGGGATGTGAGCGGGATTTCCTCCTCCGAGCATGAGCGGGGCCGGACCGACGCCCGAAAGCGCTTTGCCCAGGTCGTCCATGAGGCTTTCGATTCCGCTGCCGCCGGAGAGATTCCGGCCGAGTGCTGAAAAATTCATGGGCGCAACGATGTATGATCATAGCCTGCGGTTCAACCCCGCGCTTTTGAGTCTTGAGGAGGGTCGGACCATCTGTTTCCCTCTCCCGCTTGTTGAATTCAGACACCTTTCACATCCACATAAAAACAGCTTTCCGCCGGGCAGCCAGGCTGGTTTTGAGCGCGCTGTCGCTGTGGCTCGCCTCCTGCGCCTCCGTGAGTGTGGACAACATCCGCCAGACGAGCGCCAGGCCTCCACTCACCGCGCCCGACGAGATTCTGATTCTTCCTTTCGCTTGGAACCAATCCGACTTGCGCGTGGACAGGAAGGGCAAGGATTTTGAAAAATTCCGCGAGGAACTCCAAGCCCGCCTCAACCGGCATCTCATAAAAAAACTCGGCACCCATGTCGCACCAGCCCGAGTCATTTCCGAAGAGGACGGATTGCCTCGCGGAAACTACTGGCTCCTCACCGGCCGCTTCGCACGGATCAACCAAGGCAGCCGTCTCCTGCGCAGCACACTCGGTCTTGGCGCTGGCGGAACAAAAATGGAAACCATCGTCGTCGTGCAGGACCTCTCCGGCCCGTCTCCGAACAAATTTCTCGCCTTCGAAACAACAGGCGGATCGAACATCTCCCAAGGCATAGGAGGCGTCGTCACGCTCCCGGTGAGCGGCCCGATGGCGCTGACCTCGTTGTTCAATGCGGTGGATGGCATACGCAGCGGAGTCAGCTTCGACACGATGCGCACGGCCCATGAAATTTCAGCCACGCTGTCGGACTACCTCCACGAGCGTGACGCACTCGGCAAAAAGCCCCACATCAAACCCAAACGACTCGGGGAGGTTCCTCTTCACCTACCCTTCGCAAAGGCGAAGAAAAAACCTGCCGACCCAAGCGGCACGCCCTGAGATCACTCCCCGAGCAGGCAGTCCAGGACGCGCGCGGTGTCCGAAAAGTCCTCGAAAAGAAAATCCGGCGCGTGCTCTTTCAATTCGGCCAGCGAGTAATGCCCGGTCGCTATGGCCACGGTCTTCGCCCCGATCGCACGCCCGCACTCGATGTCACGGGGCGTGTCGCCTATCACATAAATCCGCTCGGGCGGGAACTCGATGCCATGCCGCTCCAGCGCCCTTGCCTGCGCGAATTTCCCCAGCTCGTTGCGGTCGTGGTGATCATCCGCAAAGGCGCCGAACTCGAAAAAATTCCACACACCATAGTGCGAGAGCTTGATCTCCGCGCCGCGCGTGAGATTTCCCGTGAGCAAGGCCAGAACAGCCTGCGGATGGGTTTCAAGAGCCTCAAGGACCGGCACAATTCCTGGAAGCAACCGACCATTATGCCGGGGCATGCGGCCTGCAAGGTGGTGCAGATATTCATCCAAAAGAGCCGAGATGTTTTCAGCACTGGCTTCGATGCCGTGCTTCGCCAACAACTCGCGGGCGATTTTGGCATCGGTGGCCCCGGCCAGGAGAATGCCCTGCAAATCCTCATCCACACCGAAACGCCCTTTCATGGCATCCTTCAAGGCCCCCTCGCCCGCACCTCCGGATGTGATCAGCGTGCCGTCGATGTCAAACAGCAGGAGACGCCGCTCAGTTTGCATCACCGGCAGGCGCGTCCTCGTGGTCGTCATCCTCATGCGGAGCCTCTTCGGGCTCGGGTTCGAGGATTTCGCCGTGTTTGGTGAATTTGCGATGGCGCTTGTTTGCAGGAAGCGGACTCAGTGTCATGCCAACGGCGCGACCCACGAGTTTGGGCTCCATGTCCACATGGGCCATTCCCGCCAAATCATCCCGCACACGCTGAACAACGAGCAACCCAAGATTCTGGTGGGCCATTTCGCGACCACGGAACTGGAGCTGGATTTTCACCTTGTTGCCTTTGTCGAGGAAGTCCTCCGCGTGGCGGATTTTGGTCAGGTAGTCGTGGGCGTCGATATTCACCCGGAACTTGATTTCCTTCACCTTGCTGACCGCATGTTTCTTTTCCTTTTCCTGCTTCGCCAGATCGTAGCGGAACTTTCCGAAGTCCACGATGCGGCAGACGGGAGGCTGGGCATTGGGAGCGATCTCGACGAGATCCAACCCGAGCGCACGGGCTCGCCGGATCGCCTCGTCCAGGCGCATGACGCCCAGCTGTTCATTGGTTGCGGCAAGAATCACGCGCACCTCGCGGGCGCGGATTCGTTCATTGATACGAATGTCCTTGATGTTAATAGAAGCTCCTCTGTGAGGGGTGTGAAGTCAGCGCACGAGTGAAAGTCATCGTGACGCCGGGTGGGTGAAAAACGAGCGCTTGCCGCGCGTTGAAAAAAAAGAAATCAAGCGCCGCATGCAGACGAAACAAAAACGGAAAAATGGCAAATCTCTTTACGAGGCATCATTTGTGCAAACAGGTAGATAGCAAACGGCGGTGCTCGGCAAGGGGATTTTGGAAAATTTTTATTTCCCCGGATTCGCACCCAGACCATTTCAGCCTACCCTCGGGTTTTTGAAATCCCCCCACCTCAAGCATCTTCCTCATCCTGCTCAACAACCCACTATAGAAACGGATCGCGGAACTTGGCCCACTTTTCCTCGCCCAAGGCGAGTTCGCGGTTGTCGAGCAGGCAGGCTCCCAGCAAGGCGAGGAGTTTTTCCGCTCGAGATTCTGGTCGATGTAAACGAGCATCTACCGCCGCTTAACTGCGCTTTTTCAAACCGGAAATTTCTGCTTTCAAAAAATCCACAGGAAGGCGTGGGCCGATAAAAAGGGCGACGGGTTCTTGTATCAACGGGTGCCGTCCAATCGGGAAAAAATGAACAGGACCATCGTGCGCGACTTTTTGGAAGATTTGAAACTCGCCGGGGTCTTCGCGGAAGACGACGAGACCTTTGGCGCGGAGAACCTCCTTGGGAAGCGCATTCAGCAATTCTTCGAAAGCACGCTTGGACACGAATGCCGGAAGCGGAATTTCACAGGAGGCGAAGTGATGCTTCGCATGGTGATGGTGGTGTTCCCCCTCGGAGTGGTGGTGTTCTGTATCGTGGCTATGGGGTTTGTGTCTGCGCGCTGATTTCAGAGTATCGGGGAGCGAGGCAATTTCTTTGGCGAAGGATGCCGGATCGGTAACGGAGGCGTGGATGCCAAGGGCGTCGAGGGATTTTTCCACGGATGCGAGGCGTTCCGAGGCGATAATGTCGGTGCGCGAGATGAAAAGATGGGTGGCCGTGCGGACTTGCTCGCGTTCGAGGGCATTGTGCCAGAAGCGGCGCTGCCAACGCTGACCGTCGATGATCGAAAGTTGAATGGGCGGAGTGAAGCGTTTGAGGTCCTTGTTGAAGGCGAGGGTCTCGAGAAGTTGCTCGGAATCCGTGGTTCCGTTGGTCTCGAGGAGAAGCACGCGGCCGGTCCGGTGCTCGAATTGTTCGAGCGCCGCGAGGAGT
>JBJTGE010000332.1:0-9077 GCA_046093785.1 Spartobacteria bacterium | reverse complement strand
CCCGCCGCCCCCCCCCCCCCGCCGCCCGCCCCCGGCCCCCACCCACCCCCCCCGCCGCCCCGGAAAGGGCGGCTTCCGGTCGCTGGTCGAAAAAACGGCGTCCAAGAGCGGGGATGTGCTTCGTCTTTTCCTCAAGCAAGGCCAGACCACTTTGGCATGCTTCCGCTGGAGTCCCGACCGGCCGGGACGGGGTGGCGGCGGGGAGGATGCGTGGAGATTGCATTTGTATTACAACAGGCGTTTCACGGCATCGCCCGATCCGCGCCATCCTGGATCCTACAGCTCGACATTTATTCCAGACTTCACGCTCATGGCGTTTCCCGAGCCTGGCGAGGGCGAGAAGAGCAGCCTAACGCGGGAGGAGGCCGAGCGGCACGAACGGCAAGCAGAAATGGGGAGCCTGGTGTGCTATTGGCACTTCGATGCGAAATACAAGTTCGACGAGTTTTTCATCCGCTCCTTCCAATCCGTGGAGGGGGCCGGAAACGGGGACAGCCGACGGGCGGAGGAAGAGGAAAAATTGGAAATCAAGGCGGAGGGGCGGTTTAAGCGTGCGGATCTTTTCAAGATGCATGCCTACAACGATGCGATCCGACGGACGGCCGGGTCTTATGTCCTCTATCCAGGCGAGAAGCGGGCGGAGCCTTTCCACAAATTCCATGAGCTGATCCCGGGCGTGGGGGCGTTTGTGGTGAAGCCCGAGGGCGGCAATCAGCGAGCTTCGGCGGAACTCGGGCGGTTTATCAAGGAAGCAATCCACCTGCGTCGCCGACCCGGCAGCAACTTGAACAATCTGCGTGAAACCGAACACTCGATCGCCTCCGGTGCCGAATTCAGGGAGTCGCAAGGCGGCATCGTCGCTTTGATCGGTTGGTATCGCACGAAGGCGATTGCGGATTTTTGCACCAAGCGGGCACGCATTTTTTATTGGCGAATTGAAGACACGGCTGGCGGGTTGGAGCAAATCGACCCTCGGGCAAAAACAGCACAGTGGGTCATACCTTATTCCAATGGCGGCTGGGTCGGGGGCCGCTGGCAAGTATCCGGATATGAGGAAATGAACCAAGACGAACTCGCGGCTTTGGTTGCTGCCGTGGGTGCCTCGCCAGCGAGGTTGCCCGGCGGGTCGGCAAAAATTTACGGCGTCTTACGGCTGGCTCCGGCGAAAAAAACCGACAGGTTTGTCTCCAGCCAGCTCGCTCAGCTTGATAATGTGGCGTTGGGGCGCGAGGGGGATGCGGGGATTCGCTTGGCAGACTTCATTCGCAAAGGGCACCGCCCGCTCTGCCTGTCCTACGAAAAGCTTTTCCAGCCTGCTGCAGTAGCCCTTTCAAGCGCCTCGTAAGGCGTGCTGGTTTCTCTGTTTGGCATTCCCAGACCGTGATCACGCGCCAACCGAGGCGGCGCAGGGCGGCGGCGTGGCGTTTGTCCCGGGCGGCGTTGCCTTCAAGCTTTTTTCGCCACCACGCGCGGCGGGTTTTTGGAATGCGGGCGGCATTGCAGTTTCGGTGCAGATGCCAGAAACACCCGTGCACAAAAATGCAAACCCCGTGACGCGGGAGGACGATATCGGGATTGCCGGGAAGATCGCGGCGGTGAAGCCGGAAGCGGTAGCCCAACGAATGCAGCATGCGGCGAACGACCAACTCCGGCTTGGTATCCTTCCCGCGAATCCGGCTCATCAAGCGGCTCCGCTCCTCTGGACTCAAAGGGTCTGCCATCCCAGCAAAAACCTGCCCCGGATTTGGGTGAAAGCAAAGGCGAGGTCGGTTTTCGAAAACCAGCTCGATAAAATCCATCCAAGCGCGGTCCGAGAAATTGATCCGCGTCCTGTCGGCGCGATCCTCGTGGGCGGGGGCAGCCGCGTATCGACGCATTTCTTCCAGAGACAATTTTCAAAGAGAGGGACTGCTTGCCGCAAATCCGGAGTTCGCTCCAAACCCTCATCGATGAAAACCAAGGACTGCGAAGTCTGTGGCGATCGCGTGGCCGTTCGGGGCGAGGAGGACCTCGGCGGTCCGATACAGAGCAACCCCACGACCCCGGCGTTCTTACTCCCGCAATCCCAATTCGGTGAATAATGGACTTATGGCAAAATCCGAATACTTTTGGACTTCTGGAATGTAGCGCGGGCGTCTCGCCTGCGGTCGCATATCGTTCGAAGTCAGGCGAGACGCCTGACCTACATGAACACCTGCGAAAATCCATGTGGCTTCGTGTGAGGCTGCCCTTTGGTGAGACGGCGCTTTCGCGCCTGAAGTTTGGGCCGACACGGAGGTCAGCCCTCCAAGGATTTGCGTGATTCGCGGGCCAGTGTCTTTCACGATCGAGACGACCGTGTCCCTTTCTTTTTTCTCTGTGTCTCGGCGGCTCTGCGGGAGGTTTTGGCGTAAGAAGAACGGCGCTTCGCGCCTGAAACTTGGGTCGGCAACGGCGTGCCGAGCCCTAACTTGGTTTTTCGATTTGAGGGTCATGATCGATTCCCAAACCACGCCTTGCGCCTGCACGCCCGAGACGGTCATGTTCCCATGAGGCGCCGCTTCGCGGCTGAATCTTGGGACGCCGACGCCACGGCATCCCTACCCTGAATTGCGAATCGCGCTGCCGCGCGGGGCGACATCATCTCCGGCGAAAGAGGGGAGCGCAGGCTGCGTCCGCGAGCAAGGCGTTTTCAAAATTTATAAACTCCGACTTATCAGTGTTCATCAGAGTTCATCAGTGGTTGTATTGCCGTTTTTAAGGTTAAACCGGATTCATTTTCCAGGAAACCTCTCCGTTCTCTGAGATTTCAAGCCAGGCCCAGCTTGGGGGGGCACCTTTGTTTGGCTTGCCGATGGTGCCGGGATTGAGGAGGCGGCAACTCTCGACCTGCTCGTCGCGCGGCACATGGGTGTGACCGAAAAGGAGAAAATCCGCTGCGGGCAATCTGCGGGGCAAGATGTGGATGAGATGAAATGTCCTGCCACAGCGCACCAGGTCAAGCGTCAGCGGGAGGTCGAGGCCGAAGTCGTTGTTGCCAAGGACAGCGTAGAAAGGCCTGCCGATGCCGATGCAGGCGCTGAGCGTCGAGAGATTGCAGAAGTCGCCAAGGTGCCAAATCTCGTCGGCCGCTGCGAGCGAGGGCAGGATTTTTTCCGGGAGTCGGCCGTGCGTATCGGAAATCACGGCGATGCGCATGGCAGGGATTCCAGTGAAGTTGGCGATTCCGGTTTCTCGCAGGGCCTGTTTTCAGGCCCGGATTAGAGAAGTGCGGTGAGCTTGGAGACGATGTCGCCTTTGCTGCTTACGCCGACCGATTGATCCTGCTTGGCTCCGCCTTTGAAGTAGATGAGCGACGGGATGCTGCGGATGCCGAACTGCGCGGAGACGCCGGGAGCGTTGTCCACATTGACTTTGGCGATGGCGAATTTTCCCACATTCTCAATGGCGATCTCATCCACCACGGGGCCGAGCATGCGGCAGGGCGCGCACCATGGGGCCCAGAAATCGACCAACACCGGGGTGGTGGCGGATTCGATGAACGAGGTGAAATTCGAGTCGTTGAGTTCGGTTACATTAGGATTGGCCATATGAGAAATGTGATGGGTTGATGAAAAGTCGAGTGGTCAGCCGAGCATCGTCCAGAGTTGGATGCCAAGCGAGGCCAATGCCACGACGGTTGCCGCGATGCCGAGGATGAGATCGGAATCGGCGGCCTTGCCTGCGGCCACATTTTTTTCGGCGGCTTCGGCTGAAGCGGCTTTTTTATCGGCGGCGGCTGGCGCAGCTGGGGCAGCGGGCTTCTTGAGATTCATCGTCGCCTGGGGAAGCGGCTTCCCGGCAGCAGGCAGGCTGATTTTTGCGGTCTCTTTCTTTGGCGAGGATACGCTGAGAGGAGCCACAGGAGCGGCTTGCGGCGCGGCAGGAGCTTTCGGCGCTTCGGCAACGGCGGCAGGTGGTTTGATTGCCACTGCAGGAGCGGCAGGTGCTGCGCCTGGGGCTTTTGGAGCCACTGGCGCGGCGGGAATTTTTGGTGCTTCACCAGCGGCAGCGGGCGGCTTGATCGCCACTGCGGGAGCCGCAAGGGCGGGCGGAACAACGCCGGGCGCTTTTGGAGCAACTGGTGCGGCGGGAATCTTCGGCGCTTCGCCAGCGGCGGCGGGCGGTTTGATCGCCACTGCGGGAGCCACAGGTGCGGGTGGAACAATTCCCGGCGCTTCCGGAATCACGGGCGCGGCGGGAATCTTCGGTGCTTCGCCAGCGGCGGCGGGTGGTTTGATCGCCACGGCGGGAGCCGCAGGGGCGGGCGGAACAATTCCAGGAGCCTTCGGAATCACTGGCGCGGCAGGAATCTTCGGCGCTTCGCCAGCGGCGGCGGGTGGCTTGATCGCCACTGCGGGAGCCGCAGGTGCGGGCGGAACAATTCCGGGAGCTTTCGGAATCACTGGCGCGGCGGGAATCTTTGGAGCCTCACCAGCGGCAGCGGGTGGCTTGATCGCAGGAATTTTGAGAACCGGAGCAGGAGGCACGACTCCACCAGGAGCAACAGGCTTTGGCGCGACGGGAACCGGTGGTGGCGGCGGGACAAGGCCACTTGCGGCGGCAACGGGCTTGGCCGGAAGATTGATCATTGCCGCTTCACCACCGATGGCTGGAGGCGGCGGAACCGGACGACGGTTGGGAAGGACGATGCGAACAGTTTCTTTTTTGGGGTCAGGCATATGAGCTCGGGTGAACCTTGAGGTGTGGGAAAGTAATTCCAGAGGACTGGATATTTGTCAATTTTCAGCAGCTCGACTCTGCATTTTTAACAAGTCGGGCCATGATGGCTTTTTGTGTGTGAAGGCGGTTTTCGGCTTGCCGGAAAATCGTGTCCGCATGGGCTTCAAGAGTCTCTTCATCGATTTCCTTGCCCCGGTAGGCAGGCAGGCAATGCATCACCAGAGCATCCGGCGCGGCTTGGGAGAGGAGTTCGGAGTTGATTTGGTAGCCTTGGAATTGGGCAATCCTGTAGGCGGCCTCCTCTTCCTTGCCCATGCTCACCCAGACATCGGTGTAGAGCACATGGGCTCCGGCGGCGGCTTCCATGGGATCGGAGGTGAGGCGTATTTTTCCTCCGGCGCGCTCGAGCAATTCGGCGGGCGGTTGGAATTTCGGCGGGGCGGCTATGACGAGCTCAAAGCCACAGCGGGCTGCGGCCCAGATCCAAGAGCGGGCCACATTGCAATCGCCATCGCCGATGAAGGCGACGCGCAATCCATCGAGGGATCCGCGGGTTTCACGGATCGAAAAAAGGTCTGTCAAAATTTGGCAGGGATGCTCCTCGTCGGTGAGAGCGTTGATGGTTGGAATGCCGCTGAAGGCTGCGAAATCCTCGACATCCTTCTGCGCGAAGGTTCGGATCACGGCCCCGTGGAGCATTCGTCCCATGACGCGGGCGGTGTCGCGGATCGGCTCCCCTCGCCCGAGTTGGATATCGGCGGCTGCCAGGAAAAGCGCATCCCCACCGAGTTCGCGAATCCCGACCTCGAAGGACACACGGGTGCGGGTGGAGGATTTGGAAAACATGAGCGCCCAACATTGATGCCGGAGCGGATGTGCCGCGTGACGCCCCCGCGTGGATTTCATGAGGGCGGTGTCGTTGAGGATTTCTTCGATATCCTGTGCGCTGAGGGACTCGATGGAGAGGAGATGTTTCATGGCGTGGCTCGTGGGTCCTTTCAGTTCGCGGATTCGAGTGTGCGGAGGGTTTGAGAAAATTTTGCCACGGCCTCGTCGATTTCTTCGCGAGTCACATTGAGGGGCGGAAGAAAACGGACGACCGTCTCTCCGGCGGGAATCACAAGCAATCCAGCGGACATGGCGCGGGTCACGACTTCCAGCGCGGGCGGGCGTTCGGTTTTTGGAAAACCGGCAGCCAGCTGGACGCCGATCATCAGGCCGATGGCGCGGACTTCCGCAATGAGCGGGCTTGCAAGCGCGCGGAGGGACGAGGCGAGGTGGTCGCCAAGAACGCGACTGCTCTCGAGGAGTCCGTCGCGCTCGATAATCTCGAGGGTCTTCAAGCCGGCAGCGCAGCAAACGGGATTTCCGCCATAGGTTGTTCCATGACTCCCCGCGCCGAGCAGGTCGCAGAGCGGACCGCGCCCACTGATTGCTTTGCTCGAAGCCCAGAAGGCACCGAGAGGATAGCCATTGGCGATGCCTTTGGCCCACGAGACGCCATCTGGCTGGACCTCTTTGGTGATGGCATGCCATCCGCACCAGTCTCCCGTGCGACCGAGTCCACACTGGACTTCGTCAAAAAGTAAAAGCATATCCCGCTCGTCGCAAAGCGCGCGGAGGCCGCGCAAAAACTCCGCCGTGGCAGGATGAATGCCCCCCTCGCCCTGGATCGGCTCGACCAGGATCGCAATGGAATTCGAGTCCAGCGCGGCGCGCACGGCGTCGAGATCACCGAATGGCACATGCTGGAAACCCGAAAGCAAAGGACCGAAATCTTTTTTCACCTTCTCTTGTCCAGTTGCGGAAATGCAGGCCATAGTGCGTCCGTGGAACGAGCCGTTGAAGGTCAGAAGACCCGACCTGCCGGTTGCGCTGCCAAAGCGGCGGGCCAATTTGACAAGCCCCTCATTGGCCTCGGCTCCGCTGTTGCAGAAAAAAATCTTCCCGTCTCCGGTCACCTCCACGAGACGCTTTGCGAGCAGCGCTTGAGGGCCCGTGCGGTAGAGATTGGATGTGTGAACGAGCCTGCCCGCCTGCTCGCAGACTGCGGCTGTGACCTCGGGATGCGCGTGCCCGAGCGAGCACACGGCGATGCCGGCACCAAAGTCCAAAATTTTTCGCCCTGAAGTGTCCCAGATGTGGCACCCGGATCCGCGCTCGATATCGAGATCGAAGCGTCCGTAGGTGGGAATAACAAAGCGTGAGTAGTCTTCGGCGAGTGGGCTCATTGTTTTGGGGAAGAGAAACGGGCGGGATCATTGCTGATCCCGCCCGGTCCGTCAGGGGATTCCTCGGGAGAAATCTTCCACCGGTTTCTGGTTAAAATGAGGTGCGGGAGGTTTTTAGACTCCCGCTGTTTTTTTACTCGGACTTTTTGGCTTCCGAGGTTGCAACGGCGGTTTCCACAACAGCCTCCTCGATGCCGGAAGCGTCGTTGTCCACCCACTCGATGTAGGCCATGGGAGCGGAATCGCTCATGCGCTGGCCGAGTTTGATGATGCGGGTGTAACCGCCCTTGCGGGTCGCGGCGCGAGGGGCGACTTCGGCGAAGAGCTTTTTGACGGCGTCCTTCTGGCCAAGGTAGCCTGCGGCGAGGCGGCGGGCATGCAGGTCACCGCGCTTGCCGAGGGTAACCATCTTTTCCGCGAGCGGACGAACGGCTTTGGCCTTGGCGAGGGTGGTTTTGATGCGTTTGTGTTCGATGAGGCTGCAGACCTGATTCGCGAGCAAAGCATCGCGGTGTGCGGTCGAGCGTCCGAGTTTGACAGTTTTCTTACGGTGGCGCATGGCGTGTTATTTGGATTCCTCCACAACAGGGAGTTCGATGAGACCTTGATCGAGCTTCATACCGAGGCCCAGACCGAGTTGGACGAGTTTGTCTTTGATTTCGTTGAGGGATTTTTTGCCGAAGTTGCGATACTTGAGCATCTCGGCTTCGCTCTTGAGAGCGAGTTGTCCCACGGAAGTGATGTTGGCGTTGTTGAGGCAGTTTGCCGCGCGAACGGAAAGCTCGATCTCGTTGACGCTCATGTTGAGGAGCTTCTTGAGGCGGCTGTTTTCCTGGCTGACCTCTTGCGGGGTTTCATCAAACTCAACGACATTTTCGTTGAATCCGACGAAGACATCCAAGTGGTGGCGCAGAATGGCGGAAGCCTGAAGAAGGGCATCGTCGGGAGTGATGCGGCCGTCGGTCCAGATTTCGAGGATGACCTTGTCGTAGTCGGTGCGCTGGCCAACGCGGGTGTTTTGCACAGCGTATTTGACGCGGGTCACAGGAGAGAAGATCGAGTCGATGGCGATCACGCCAATTGGCTGGTCGGAACGCTTGTTTTCATCACCGGTGGCGAATCCGCGGCCGACCTTCACTTCAAACTCGGCCTCGAACTTCATTTTCTTGTCCAGCGTGCAGATGATCTGCTCGGGATTCAAAACCTCGCACTGGTTTGTGCTCTGGATGTCGCCCGCCGTGATAACGCCCTCTTTGTTCACCGCAAGCTTGAGAGTGCGGGGCTCGTGGTCATGGGCTTTGAATTTGATTTTTTTGAGATTGAGAATGATGTCCACGACATCTTCAACGACTCCGGGAAGGGTGCTGAACTCGTGCTGCACGCCTTCGATTTTTACGGAGGTGATGGCGGCGCCTTCGAGAGAGCTGAGAAGGACGCGGCGCAGGGAATTTCCGATAGTGTGCCCGTAACCGGCCTCAAAAGGCTCGGCAACAAAAAGAGCATATTTATCTGTGGATGACTTTTCCTCTTTGACGAGGGATTTCGGCATTTCAAACCGACCAAGACGAACTGGCATGTGTGTAGTGTTTCTGCAATATCGCCGGGTTTCCCTGTGCGCTTTCGGCCGAGCATCAAAAGATGACGACCACAGGACCAACGGCGACTTTCTGATTTCGCGCGAGCCGGTCTATTTACCACAGTGACACAAGGAGTCAAGCGTCCGGAGAGTTTTTTTTGGGGCAATTGGAAACAGAGGCCTTGAAAAACTGCCAGCGTGAACTTGAAGCAGCGAGAAATTTTCAAAGGTTGATCGCTTTTTGGAATTGACTTCACCGAGGCAAGGCATAGATTAGGCGTCCTCACGCGGGTATAGCTTAGTGGTAAAGTTCCTGCCTTCCAAGCAGGCCATGCGGGTTCGATTCCCGCTACCCGCTCCACTTTTTCTCTCACCTGCCGGTTTCAACCGCAGAAATCACCCCGCGAGCGTGTAGGAACTCAAGACTCGAAAAACATCGTGGATGTGGGTGTCCTTTTTGAATTCCAGGGAGAGCGGCTCCGGGCGGCTCTTGATCCAGATTTTGATTTCCGCGTCGAGGTCGAAGTGACCCGCTGTTTCCTTGGTGAAGTAGTCGATGCTTTTGTAAG
>JBJTGE010000331.1:0-11041 GCA_046093785.1 Spartobacteria bacterium | reverse complement strand
AAATGCAACGAAACCCGGCGTCCACACAACGGCGAGCGGCTTGCAATACATCATCCTCAACCCCGGCGAGGGCCGCAGCCCCAAGGCGACCGACACCGTGAAGGTGAACTACCGCGGAACGCTCCTCAACGGCACGGAATTTGACAGCTCCTACCAGCGCAATGAGCCGATCGAGTCTCCTCTCAATGCCTTTATCAAAGGCTGGACCGAAGGTCTTCAACTCATCAAGGAAGGCGGAAAAATCCAGCTCTTCATTCCCTCGAATTTGGCCTACGGCCCGCGCGGAGCCGGCGGAGTCATCGGACCCGACGAGACGCTAATTTTTGATGTCGAGTTGCTGAAAGTGCTCTGATCCTTTCACTCCCTTGCTGATCAGATCAGCTCCGCAGCGATCTCATCAGCCACCAGCCGGCCCTCGCGGGTCAGAAAAACCCGACCGTCTTTCTTGGACACCAAGCCGTGCCGCACCAGAGCCGCGGCTTGGTTGTCCGCGATCATTGTCTCTGGCAAACCATCGGTCGTGCGCAGGGAAAAGGCGATCCGCTCGGCGCGGCGGGAGTCGTCATCGATACGCTCCACGAAATCGAACCGATCCTCGTCCGACAGGACCCGGCGGGTGTAGTCCGCGGTATCTGCGACATTTTTCCTTCTCCATCCAGCCCGCGTGGAGAAGGCACTCGGACCGAGTCCCGCGTAGTCGGAACCACGCCAATAAGCGAGGTTGTGCAGGCACTCGCGACCCGGCCGGGCGTAGTTGGAGATTTCGTATTGCGGATATCCCACCGCTTCGAGTTCGTTCATCGCGATTTCAAAAAAATCCGAGTCCCGGTCCTCCTGCGGTCCCATCTCGCCGCGCTGGAATCGCTCAAAAAATTGCGTGTCCTCTTCATAGGTGAGGCAATAGGCGGAGATGTGATCGGGGCCGAGTTCAACCGTTCTGCGAATCGACTCGATCCATTGCCCGCGCGTCTGGCCGGGGACTCCGAACATCAAGTCGAGATTCACATTGGGCACGCCAGCCTCGCGAAGGATAGCGTAACTACGGGCCGCTTGGACTCCGGAATGCACGCGGCCGAGGGTTTTCAGCAAGTCCTCGTCCCACGATTGCACGCCCATGCTGACACGGTTGACACCGAGAGCCAGAAGAGACTCGGCTTTTTCATGCGAGACGGTGGCGGGGTTCATCTCAATGGTGAATTCCTCCACCGCCGAGAAATCGATCCTCTCACGCAACCCGCCGAGTAGAAATTTGAGATGGGAAGTCGAGAGGGCTGTGGGAGTCCCGCCGCCGAAAAAAATAGTCTTGGGACGCAGCCCCTCGGCTTCAAACTCCGCCTCCCTGAGAACAGCATCCAAAAACGCCTGGGTTTTATTCCGGTCGCTCGCCTCTTTGTAGAAGCTGCAATAAGGGCAAACCTTCGGACAAAACGGAATGTGGACATAGAGGTGCTGAACCATCGGCTCGAGGGACGCTACGCGATGGCCATGCGAACGGCAACCACCGCCGATCCGTTGATCACCCCATGGAAAGTCGCGCGGGCAAGTGTGACCGGTGCGTCATGAAAACCCTGCGCCTCACAGCCCATCAAGACATCAGCGTGCCCGAAGAGTGGAAAATCACCACTCCGTTGAATCAAACCGCGCCTTGCATCCAAGCGGACAACGCAATCTGGAAACCCTCCGTGGTCTGGTTGCGTTTTCAGCCGGACGAAGAGCTTCTGGGCGAAGGCGCGGAACCGGGCTCGGGGTATTGGATCCAGGATGACCAAGGCCCCTCGGGCGCGAGGGAAATCCGGAGCGGGCACACCGTCGAGTGGGCGTGATGTATGCCGGTCAGCGGAAGTTGATTTTCACGGTCCCCTTGGATTGGAGGCTGTCCGCGAGCATCGGTGCCGACGCGCCGGGGGATGGTGCCGCTTCGCCGGTGAGGGCGTTTTTGAGGGCTCCCTCGACGAGTTGGGCGCAGTGGATTTTCATCGGAGGAAGCGGCCCGAGCGGCTCCGAGAGGGCCTCGCCGGAGAGGGTCAGCGCTTCCTGCGGGGTTTTGCCTTTGATGAGTTCCGTCGCCATGCTCGCGACGGCGATGGCGGTTTGACAGCCGAAGGATTGGAAGGTCGCCTTGTCGATGACGCGCTTGCCGCCCTCTTCGCGGAATTTGAGCCACATGCGCAGCATGTCGCCGCAATCGCTGCTGCCGGCGGTTCCGACCGCATCGGCTCCACTCATCTCGCCGAGGTTTTTGGGATTGCGGATGGCCTCGTCGATTTTGTCCTGCGTGTTCATTCGGTGGTGTAGCGTGGCAGGGAGGCATCCACCTCGCAACTCCAGGCGTCGATGCCGCCCCGCAGGGCGCGGATGTTTGTGAAAGAATGTCCGGCGAAGTAGGCCGCCGCATCAAGGCTGCGCGAACCGGTGTGATCGACGATAAGGATGGCGGTGTCCTTGGGCCATGTTCCCATGACCTCCTGCAAAAAATCCTGCCCCATGAGCTGCGAACCAGGGATGTGAACAGCCTCGAATTCCTCGCGCGTGCGGATGTCGAGCAGGCGGGCACCGGCCTTTACAGACTCGGCGGCGTCGATCGGGTTGATAAAAACCTTCTCGTCGGATTCGTGGGATTCCTTGATCCGTGCGATGGCCTCTTGCGGATCGATGCCGTCATTTCTCGCACAAACGCCTTCGAGCGTCTCCTCCGGCTGAAAGCCACAACTCGCACAGCCGCCGATATGGTAATGCCGGAAGAGCGTGCGCTGGGCGCCGGGGCACTGCTCGAGCAAGTCGCGCATGGTGATCTGTGGCGAAATCTTCATAGGCAGAATATTAGAGCCTTTTCCATGTTGCGGCACGGATTTTTCAGGGGGAATAACGCGCCACGACATCCGAGTAGATGTCCATGAGCCGCGAGAAAACCGTCATCCATGCGTAGCGTCCGCGCGCCTCCTCGCTCGCGCGGAGTCCGGCGGCGCGAAGATCGATGGTGAACTTGCCCTCGATGGCGTCCGCAAGGGCCACTGGAGAATTTTCTGTAGCCCATTGCTTCTGGTCGGAAAAAATAATGCGATCCATGTAGCTGCCTTTGATGCCGACAACCGGTGTTCCGCTCGCTTGGCTCTCCAAGGCAACGAGGCCGAAGGTCTCTTGCACGCCGGGGTGAACAAAAAGGTCGGCGGCGCGGTAGATGCGGGCCAGCTCGGCAGGCTCGGAGCAATAGGGCATCCAATGCACGCCGGGGGTTTGATTTTGAAGATCGATCAAAGCCGGACGCTGGGTGCCGTCGCCGAGGCAGAGAAGTTCGTAGGGCTCGCCTGAACGGGAGCGCAGGAGTGTGTAGGCCTCAAAAAGCGTGCTGACATTTTTCTCTGTGGCGAGGCGACCGACATAGAGCAGGAGGCGCGCGTCCTTCGAAATTCCGAGATGCGCGCGGGTGGCGACGCGATCCTCCGGCTCGGGGCGGAAAATCTCGTCATCGACGCCCAGATCGACCGTGTGGGTGTTTTCCACCCCCCACTCTCCCAGGAGTCCGGCCAGAATCGGACTCGGAACGAAGGTGCACTCGAAACGGTTGTAGAGGGTGGTCACATATTTCCGGCAGGTCTCCTCGGCGATCGAGACGGCAAGCGGCCCCATGAACTTTCCCACTGTGCGGAGGATGGATTCCGAAAAGTGCGAGTGGTAAAACCCAACCACGGGAATATCGAGGCCACGCCCGGACGCGACAGCCTTCCAGGCGACTTGATACGGATCGCCGGATTCAATGATGTCGGGGCGTTCTTTTTCCAGCACCTCTTCGACGAGGTGGAGCTTGGTCAGGGCGCGATAGCGTGAGGTGCGCGAGAGGAGCTGCGAGGCGATGGTGTAAATGCGAATGGTGTCATCGCCGCTGGACGCGGTTTTTTCGCCCGGCACGATGATGACATGCCGGCACTCAGGTCTGTAGCGGCGCAGGAAAGCGCTCTTCTGCTCGATGTATCTCCGGACGCCACCGCTGACGGGAGAGTAGAACTGCGTGAGGTCGCAAATTTTCAAAAGCGCGGGCGTTTACTCGGAATCGGCAAGCCAGCGTTCGGCCTCGATCGCCGCCGCGCATCCCTGCCCTGCGGCGGTGATGGCTTGGCGATAGACATGGTCGGCCACATCGCCTGCGGCGAAAACCCCCGGCACATTCGTGCGCGTGCCGCCGGCTTGAACCAGATAGCCATTCGAGTCGGTGGTGAGGCTTTTGCGAAACGGCGCGGTATTCGGCTCGTGGCCGATGGCGACGAAAACACATTTGAGCGCCAACTCGGATGTCGTGCCATCCTTGAGATTTTTGAGGTGCACACCAGTCACCTCGCCAGCCTCGTCGGTGATGTAACCGGTCACGGTGGAGTTCCAGACCGGCTTGATCTTGGGATTTGCGAGGGCGCGATCGGCCATGATTTTCGAGGCGCGAAGCGTGTCACGGCGGTGGATGAGATAAACTTCCGAGGCGAACCGGGTCAGAAATGTCGCCTCCTCGCAAGCCGAGTCGCCGCCACCCACCACGCACACGGGCACATTCCGGTAGAAGGCGCCATCGCAGGTCGCGCAGGAGGTCAGGCCATGACCAATGAGGGCCTGCTCCCCTTCGATGCCGATGTAGCGGGGAGATGCTCCGCTGGCGATAATGAGGGACTTGGTTTCCATCCACGCCCCGTCCACTTTGAGACGGTGCGGAGTGCCGGGTTCGAATTCCTCCACGACGCCATATTGGAAGCGCGCGCCGAATTTTTCAGCCTGCTGGTGCATTCGCTGGATCAATTCGGGACCGTCCACACCGTCAGGAAATCCAGGGAAGTTTTCCACCGCCGTCGTGGTGGTGAGTTGACCACCTGGGAGGCGTCCCTCGAGAACAAGCGGCGAAAGATTGGCGCGGGCGGTGTAGATGGCAGCGGTGAGACCGGCACAACCTGTGCCAACGATAGTGACATTTTCCATAAACGCGTGGAGTAAACACGATCGCCCGCCGCTTGCGAAATGAATAATTTCACCACCCGCTGCGCGGCTGAAAGGCGTTTCAGGGGGGGCATGTCCGTCCCGGTCGTGCAGGCGCAAAGCGTGGATTGTTTATCGCTGAGATTGCGGAGCGAGTGTCTTTCACGGTCGGGACGACCATGCTTCCCTCTGACGCGCGAGGCGTGAAATGGGAGGGTCACGAAGACGGCGTTTCTTCTTGATTCAATGGCGGCTCCGCCACGAAAAAAAGTAATTGGCGGCGCGCCGACTATGATTGCAGGGAGCGGGGCGGGCCGAGGATTTCGCGCCAGATGATGGCTTGGCGCAGGGTTGCCGGGGATTTGGTGATGGCGACTGGTTGATGCGTTTGGAGCGGGGTGACTTTGCGTTTTGGGCGCGGAGCGGGTTGCACGGGTTCCGGCTCAAATTTTTCTTGGGGCACGGGCGGCTGAATCTCCTGCGGGGCGATCGGTGGGGCCGGTTCCTCGGGCACGGGAATTCCGAAGGCCTCGAGGAATTTGCGCATCTCCTGCTGGGGAGTGGGTTCGGGAAGTTCGTGAGCGGAGGCGGGCGTTGGGGCGGGTTCCAGATAAGGGTTGGGCTCCGCCGCCTGCCTGCGGGCGCGCTCTTGCTCGAAGCGGCGCTGCTCACGGCGTTTTCCGGACTGCTCGATGAGCCAATTAATAAGGCTGATCGCTCCAATAATGAGGAGCAGGACGAGTTGTTCCATCGAAGGAAATCAGGCCGGCGTGGATGCGGGTGGGGTGGCGATAGAGTCGCGCATGGCGGTGTCGGACTGGATGTTTTTCAGGCGCATGTAGTCCATGACTCCGAGGTTGCCATTTCTGAAGGCGGCGGAGATGGCCTCTGGAACTTGGGCCTCGGCTTCGACGACCTTGGCCTGCATTTCCTGCGTGCGGGCTTTCATTTCCTGCTCGGTGGCGACAGCTGCGGCGCGGCGCATTTCCGCCTTGGCTTGGGCGACGACCTTGTCGGCCTCGGCCTGTTCGGCTTGGAGCTTGGCACCGATATTGTCGCCGATATCGACATCCGCAATGTCCACCGAAAGGATTTCGAACGCAGTGCCGGTGTCGAGCCCCTTGGCGAGGACTGTCTTTGAGATGCGGTCGGGATTTTCCAAGACATCTTTATAGGAAACGGCGGAACCGATGGAGGTGATGATGCCCTCGCCGACACGGGCGATGAGCGTATCCTCGGTGGCACCGCCGACGAAGCGGTTCAGATTAGAGCGAACGGTCACGCGGGCGCGGACTTTGACCCCGATGCCGTCGCGGGCCACGGCGTCGATGGTGACTTTGCCGGTGGCGGGGTTCGGGCAGTCGATGACTTTCGGATTGATGCTGGTGCGAACGGCTTCGAGGACTGTTTTGCTGGTGCCTTTGATGGCGAGGTCGATGGCGCAGGCGCGGTTGAAATCGAGTTGCAGCGCGGCTTTGTCGGCTGCGATGAGCGCGAGGACGACATGGGAGACATTTCCACCAGCGAGGTAGTGGGCTTCGAGCGGATCGGTGTCCAGATTGATGCCTGCCTTGACGGCGGTGATGCGGCTATCCACCACGAGACCCATGGGCACTCGGCGCAGGCGCATTCCGATGAGCTTGGCAAAGGAAACCGGCGCATCGGCCAGTTTGGCGCGCAACCAGGTGCCAAAGAAATTCAACAAGATGAATCCCATCGCAAGAGCTGCAAGAAGGACGATTCCGAAAATAAAATAGACGGCGAATTGTGTAATCATAGTGGTTTTGAGGCGCGCACAAGATGGCACAACTTTTCCACTGCGCTACTAAAATCGAGCAGGGAATTTCAACTACCCTGCAAAGGCGTCAACCTGATCGAGTATGACATCCGCAAAGCCCTGATCCGTGCCGATGGCGCCGCTGTAAAAAAGATTTCTACCACGCAGGTGATACGGGTTGTTTCGAAAAACCTGACTCTGGCTGGCCGCCGGTCCGACATCCTCGGCGATGCCAAGAAGAACGGGTATGTCTTGGTAGCTGTGCAGGCCATCGGAGATGAAAAACGGCACGACGACGACATTTGGCTGGGAAGCGAGTTTGTCCCAATCGGAAATGAGGGGCGGCTCTTCCATGTAGGCCGAGAGGACTTCGGCGTATTCCCCGGTTTCGGAAATTTTTTGCACCTGAAGTTTGGCTGCCACGGCGGAGTTTTCGTTGAGCCCGGTTCCGTGTCCCACGATGAAGAGGCTTGTGTCCTTGGGCGACACGCCCGGCGCGACCATGCGGGCCTGTTTCATGAGAAGGCCGGTCATGGCCTCGTGGTTGCCTGCGGGCTCGCAATAGTGAATTCGGCGTCCTCCCACGCTTGTGGTTTTTCCTTCGAGACCGAGTTCGCGGGGAATGACGGTTTGAGTGAAGTAACCCTCGCTGATGAAATTCGGCACCACAAAAACCTCGTCGCTGTCCACCATGCGCAGGACTTCGCGGAAACCGGGCTCCTCTTTCCAAAAACAAACAGCCACTTCAGCAAAGACGCCGCGCTCGCGGATGGTGCGGGCGTGAACGAGCGAGGGCGCGCTGGAGTCGGGATTCACGGTGGATCCGTGACCGACGATGATGAGGGCGCTATTGGAGAGGTTTTTTTTCATTCGAGGAGTTCGGCGCAGACCTTGGCGGCATCGAAATGTTTCTCCGCATAGGCGCGGGCGGCTTCGGAGTGCCGTGAGTAATTAGCGGAGATTTCATCAAGCGCGCTGGCGGCTTCCTGTGGTGTGTTGAAGGCAATGACGCCCTTGCCTTATGGCAGGTAATCGCTCCAGCCCGTGTCCTGAACGACGACCGGCTTTCCAGCAGCCAAGTAACAGGCGCTGCGGCAGCTGAACCAACCACTCCGCGAGCGCACATAGCCGTTCTTGGCAATGCTCCACTCGCCTTTCGAGGAGGACAAAAAATTGCGGTAGGTGGTGTAGTCGGGAAGGTGGGTATCCGGCTCCATGATATGCCAGCCTTTGGACTCGAGCATTTCAGTAGGGCGTTTGCTGCCGACCCCCTGCCCCATCGCAAGGACGAATTTTTCTTTCGTCATGCCGGGCAGGTCGAGGAAGCGCTCGAACTCGATGTCCTTCTGGCCGTATTTTTGACCATTGAAATCCTTCGGCGCATAGCTGGCCCAGTTCATGACCGTGGTCCACGCTCCGCTGGCGATGTGGTTTTTTGAGTCATCAGCGCTGGACTCCCTCCAATACTCGAGCGCGATCGGCTGAACGGTGGGCCGCCAATGGAAACCCGCAGTCGGCACCTCGCAACCCGGTTTGCCGATATTCAAACCAAAAGAATAGTGACGCTCGTGCGAGGCGACGCGCTTGGCGTATTCGGAGGCGGGATCGGCCGCCAACCCGATCTGGGTGAACATGGGATCGCCATCCAAGAAAAGTTTGAGAGGGATGCGCGAGGTTTCATCGCGAAGCCAGCAGGCGCCAGAGACATTGGCGAGCACATCCGCCGAGGCGATGATTATTTCGGCGTCGGCGGCATTTGCGACGCCGTGATATGTTGCATCAGCGACATTGCGGTAAATCCAACGATCCCCCATGCCGAATTGCTCCATGACCCGGGCGAGATAGGCGGTGTTGTGTGAGCAATCCGCGCTGGGCTCCATCTTCACCGGATCGTAGGCCCAGGCGCCCGTGTCCTCGAGATACCACACATCGTGCCCCAGAGCACGAAAGCCCAGCGCATACTGAATGTAATCCCATGTGACCCCCCCGAACGCATATTGCCCGATCAACCCGGTGACGATAATCCTCATTGCCAAGCAAGCTAACGCGCCGAATCCCCGCCGACAAGATTCGCGATGCGGCACAATGGCAGTGTTGCGCTTCGGACCGGCTTGTTTTTATATGAAAGGGCATGAGCCGTTTCTCCATAGCCCTGCTGAGCGCGATGATGCTGTTTTTCGCGGGATGCAAAAAAACATCCACACCCGAGCCTGCCTCGGTCCCCGAGCCCACTCCCGCCCCGACGCCCACGCCGCTGCCGGTGATCAATGTCGGAGTTTTCCTCCCGTTGAAGGGACTGGGACAAGGCAGTGCGAACGAGGTTTTAAATGGCCTGGCCATGGGCGCGGAAGAAGTCAATGCGGGCGGAGGCGTGATCGGCCACATGCTGCGCCTCGTCGTGCGCGACACGCGGGCGGAGCCGGAGCGCGCGGAAAAAGCGGTGAAGGATTTGGTGAAAGAGGACAAAGCCGTGGCATTGATCGGCGGTCTCTCCGCAGGCAGCGCCGAGGCGGCGATGACAGCCGATGAAATGCAGATTCCGCTTCTGGCCCTCGGTTCCACCATGCCCGGCATCCCTTCGCAGGAGCCATTTATTTTTAGAATCTGCCAGACGGATTTTCACTCCGGGCGGGTGATGGCGAAATTCGCCGCAACCCTCGGTGCCAAGCGGGCCCTTGTTTTGTATGACCCCGCCGACGAATTCTCCAAAACCCTCGCGCTCGCTTTCGGGAAACAATTCAAAAGAAAGCCCGACGCCCGCATCGCCGGAGAGGCTTTCGCGACTGGAACGGTGGATTTCACCAAGCACCTCCAGACGATCAAAAAGAAGAATCCCGATGTTGTTTATCTTCCCCTTCCTGCCGATCAAGCGGCTCCCATTTTGCGCAAAGCCCGCGAACTCGGGCTCACCATGCCATTTCTTGGAACGGCGAATTGGGATTCCCTCGAATTTCCCCTCATGGTCGGCGAGTCGGGTAACAACACTTATTTCCCCGGACGGTTCAATCCAGACGGCCCCTCGGATGCCGTGCAGCTTTTCCTCGAAGTCTATGAGCGCAAAAATGGCAACTTCCCGTCCGCATCAGCCGCCATGGGCTACGATGCCTTGGTGGTGCTCGCGGATGCCATTCGCAGGGCGAACACCACGGACCCTGCGAAACTTCGCGAGGCCCTGGCCTCCACCATGAATTTTCCCGGTCTCACAGGAGAAATCACCACCGATCCCGAACTCGCACGCGTGGAAGCCCTGCCGCTCCTGAAATTGGATACAGGAAAAATCAGCTTTCTCGAAATGATCGAGACGAACTAAACCCCTGCCTCAAGGCGCGGGCTGAATCAACTCGATCTCGTATCCCTCCGGCGCATCCACAAAAGCAATCACCGAACCGCTGGAGGTGGTCATAGGGCCATCGGACAGGGGATATCCCAACGCAGCGGCGTGCTTGGCAAAGGCCTCCATATCGTCCACCCCAAATGCCAAGTGCGTCAGATCCGGTCCCACCACCACAGGACCGCTGCCATCATATTTACAGATTTCCACCATGGCGTCGCTGCCCGGCACCTTCAAAAAAACCAACTCAGATCCCCGAGGACTCTTTTTGCGGCTCACTTCTTCAAGTCCGAGAACATCGCGGTAGAAGTTGATTGTTTTATCGAGATCGCTGACGCGGTAGCGGGTGTGGAGAAATTTTGTGACCATTTTTTAGAGGTGATAGGCGCTCAATATGCGGCCAAATCTGAAAGTCCGGCAATCATTACCTTCGGCTTTTTTCTTGCGGCGCCGTCATCACACGCATATCTAGAGAAGTGTTGCGCCCACAAACACGCGTTTGGGGTTGCTTCACGGAAGGGTGGCTGAGTCCGGTTTAAGGCACTCGACTCGAAATCGAACGTAGGGAAACCTACCGCGGGTTCGAATCCCGCCCCTTCCGCCACCCCTTTTCCTCTTGATCCAGTGCCGCCTAAACCGTCTAATCCAGCTAATCCACCTATGCTTGTGGTTACCTGTGTGTTTACTTTTCACTGATTATGGCGAGTCTAAAAAAAAGAAAAAAAAGCAAATTCTGGGTAGGCTGTTTTACGCTCCCTGATGGCACACGTTGTCAAAGATCGACAAAGACAAGAGACAAAGGCCAAGCCATTCAGATTGTCTTGGCGTGGGAAAAAGCAACCCGCCAAAAGGCCACGATTGACCAGTCGCGAAAGGTTCTGAACCAAATCGTCAACATCGTGCATGGCGACATTGTGAGCCATGAGTCGGTCAAAGAGTATTTTGAGCGATGGCTTAAAAGGCGTTCCTCTGAATTGGGA
>JBJTGE010000330.1:0-7766 GCA_046093785.1 Spartobacteria bacterium | reverse complement strand
TCGACGGGGAGACTTTTCCACACTGGCCACGCTCGACGGGTCGCTCGCGAGAGGCATTGCACAATGGATTCAAAAAAGCGGCGCGCGTGATGTGATCGAGATTGGCGCGGGGAGCGGTCAACTCGCCCGTGGCATCCTCGCAGACCTCGGCTGGTGGAAACGCCTGCGCATCCACTACCACATCGTCGAAATTTCCCCCCCGCTTCGCGAGGCGCAGAGGAAGCTACTGAAGGGCCGGCGCGTCACATGGCATGAGAGCCTCCCTGCGGCGCTGGAGGCCACAAGCGGGCGGGCACATATTTTTTCCAACGAGCTTGTGGATGCCTTTCCGTGCCGGGTTTTCGAACTCACGCCGACAGGCTGGCAGGAACTCCACCTGCAGTTTGACGGCGGCCGGTTGCAGGAAATCCTCAAGCCTTGCGAACTCCCTGAGTCCACCGTTTTCCAACATTCCTTCTCCACTGGCCAGCGCGTGGAGGTGCATGAGTCCTACCGCGACTGGCTTCAAAGCTGGACTCGGGAATGGAAATCGGGGGCCATGCTGACGTTTGATTACGGCACGGCCATGCCCGATCTTTATCATCGACGACCAGCGGGCAGCCTGCGCGGCTACGCTGCACATCAAGTCTTGAGCAGCTCCGGCATTTATCAAGCGCCGGGCCGCTGCGACATCACGGCCGACGTGAATTTTTCGGACCTCGAAGCCTGGGGAGAAAAAAACGGCCTCCGCAACATTTCCTGTTCAAGCCTTGCGGATTTTCTTTCGCCAAACCTCCCGCCGCGCTTCCAGTCAGCTGCGGAGGCTTTTCGAGTTCTCGAGCAAGGACGCAATCATTCGATGCCCCGCTGAAAAAAACACCTCTTTTGGGTTGCCTTGACATGTGCCTATGCTAATAATTCGGACTCCGTATTCGGAAAGTTTTGCGTGTTGACTTTGAATTTCGCCGCAACACTGAAGAATACGAAATCCGACTCGCTCGAAGAAACATGTCGTTTTCCATTATACTAGCATCCGCACTCACACTTGACGCTCCGACGATTTTTCCTTCAACGAAAGGCGAGCCATTCATCGACTGGTTGTCCAATTCGGTCTTCGTGAGCGGGGTTGTTTCGGCATTCATTATTTGGTTCGCGCGCAAGGCGACCACAAACATGACCGTGGTTCCGGGACCGACGCAGAATTTTTTTGAGGCGGTTGTCCAGGGACTTTACGACCTGATCGAGAGCATCGTGGGTGCCCACATGGTGGCGAGGGTCTTTTCCCTGTTGGCGACGCTGTTCATTTTCATCATAGTGTCGAATTGGTTTGCCCTCCTCCCCGGAGTAGGCTCCGTAGGGTGGGAGGTGATCGACAAATCGACAGGTGAAGAAGTCAAATTCCTCCCCCTCTTGAGACCTACGACCGCCGACCTCAACATGACTCTGGCCATGGCCACCGTGTTCATGGTTTTTTGGCTTTACTGGTCCATCTCGGAGGTCGGGATCAAAAACTTTCTCAACCATATTTTTGGAGTCAAAGGCGGACTGACAGGAATCATGGCGGTCGTCTTGATTCCGGTATTTCTTTTCGTGGGAGTCATTGAAGTGGTCTCGATGGCATTTCGTCCGGTTTCTCTATCCCTCCGACTCTTCGGGAATGTCTTTGCCGGCGAGAATCTCCTCTCCACAATGATCACCCTTGGCAAGCAACTTGGTTTGCCAGCGTGGGCCTCCTACCTGATGTCCGTTTCGATCCCGATCCCGTTTTACTTTTTGGAACTGCTCGTCGGGCTGCTCCAAGCGGCCGTCTTCATGCTTCTTTGCTCTGTTTACATCCAACTTTCCACTTCCCACGACGAGGAGGAAGGGCACTAAAGTTTTTCCACTGGGACCGTGGCCAGACTGCGGGCGGTGGAGAGAAAACCAAACAAATACATAAAAATGATACCACAACTCATCGCAGAAGCCGCCGCATCAGCAGGCGGAATCACAGGCAGCTTCACCCTCGCAGTGGCGGGTGCGGGCGCAGCACTCGGCATCGGAATGATCGGTGCCAAAGCCGTAGAAGCCGTTGGACGCAATCCGGGGGCTTCCGGCAAGGTTCTCACATTGAGCATTATCGGAATGGCTTTGTCCGAAGCTATCGCGATTTACGCCCTTATCCTCGCCTTCGGAGGACGCTAAAACACCCGCCGGGGTAGGCAATGCAAAATTGCCATCCCCGGCGATCCGCTTTCAGAAATCTAAACACCCCACTTTCATGGATACCGTTCACCAACTCTTCACACAATTCGGCGTGACATGGCCCAAATTCGGGGCCCAAGTCATCTTGTTTTTGATTGTCTACGCGATCCTGAAAAAATTCGCTTTCGGCCCGATCATCGCAACATTTGAAGCGCGACGCCGCACCATCGAGGAGGCGCAGGCGAACTCGGAAAAAATCAAAAAACAATTGGCAGAATCCGAAATCCGCTGTCAGGAGATTTTGAAGAAAGCCAATTCCGACGCCCAGCACATTATTGAGGAGGCCCGCAACTCCAGCGAATTGATCACCCAAAAACACCTCCAGCAAGCCATTAAAGATGCGGAGGGCATTATCACCAAAGCCAACGAAAGTGTCGGCCTCGAGCGTTCCCGCATGGTGGCCGAGGTGAAAAAAGAAATGCTCCACCTTGTGATTGACACCACGACAAAAGTTGTCGGCAAGGTGCTTACAGACGCCGACCAAGAACGCCTCGCCAGCGAGACCTCAAAACAACTCGCCGCCTGAAATCCCTTCCATGAAACTCAGCCGGGAATCACGCCGCCAATCCAAGGAACTCTTCGATCTCTCGATGGTCGATGGCCGACTTGATGAAACTCGACTCCGGGCCATCGCGGTCGAACTCGTGGAGAAGAAACCCCGCAACTATGTGCAGATGCTGAAATTCATCACGCGACTTGCCCGCTTGGAAGTCGATCGGCATCATGCAGTTGTTGATTCTGCCAGTTCGCTGACCGAAGTCCAGCGCGGCGAAATTTCCTCCAGCCTGGCTCAAAAATTCGGCAAAATCACCACGGAATTCCGCCACTCCCCCGACCTTATCGGCGGCCTTCGTGTGAAACTCGGCAGCAATGTCTGGGATGGCAGCATCCAATCCCGCCTCGAAACACTTAAACAATCCTGATCCAATAGTCACATGAGCAACATCGTCCTTGAACTCGAAGAAAAAATCAGCGCCGTCAAAAGCAACGCCGCCCGCCAAACGAATGTCGGAACCGTCCGTGAAATCGGCGACGGTATCGCCCGCGTCGAAGGCCTCAGCGCCGTAAAACTCAACGAAATGGTGGAATTCCCCGGCGGAATCACCGGCATCGCCCTGAACCTCGAGGAAACCGAAGTCGGCATCATCGTTCTTGGTGACTACACAAAAATCAGCGAGGGCGCGGAAGTCAAAACCACGGGCAGGCTCCTCTCCGTTCCTGTCGGCAAAGGCCTACTCGGACGCGTTGTGGATGCCCTCGGACGCCCGATTGATGGCAAGGGCCCGATCCCGCACGACTCCTCCTACCCGGTTGAAAAAATCGCCCCCGGCATTATCAAACGCCGTTCCGTGAGCCAGCCCGTGCAGACAGGCATCATGAGTGTGGACGCCATGATCCCCGTCGGTCGCGGCCAGCGCGAACTCATCATTGGCGACCGGGCGACAGGCAAGACAACGATCGCCATCGACACGATCATCAACCAATCAAAAATCAACCGCGCCGCCGAGGAAAGTGGTGACCCGAATTTCCGTCCACTCTTCTCGATCTATGTCGCGATTGGTCAGAAAAATGCCAACATCGCCCGTGTGGTGAGCACTCTGGAGGCAAACGACGCTCTCAAATACACCATCATCATTGCCGCGACGGCATCCGATCCCGCTGCCGATCTTTACATTGCTCCCTTCTCCGGCGCAGCCATGGGCGAGTGGTTCATGGACAATGGCATGGACGCACTCATCGTGTTTGACGATCTCACGAAACACGCGAACGCCTATCGCCAGATTTCACTCCTTCTCAAACGCCCATCCGGTCGCGAAGCCTATCCGGGTGATGTTTTCTACCTCCACAGCCGCCTTCTCGAGCGCTCGGCCCGCCTGGCGGAGAACGCCGGAAACGGTTCGCTCACAGCACTTCCCATCATCGAAACCCAAGCGGGCGACGTTTCGGCCTACATCCCGACCAACGTTATCTCGATCACCGACGGTCAAATCTATCTCGAAACCGACCTTTTCTACCAAGGCATCCGCCCGGCTATTTCGGTCGGTCTCTCGGTATCCCGCGTGGGTTCTGCCGCCCAAATTAAAGCGATGAAACAAGTTGCTGGCAAGATCAAAGGCGACCTTGCCCAATACCGCGAACTCGCAGCCTTTGCACAGTTTGGTTCCGACCTGGATGCCAAAACCAAGGCGACCCTCGACCGAGGCGCCCGCATTGTGGAACTCTTCAAGCAACCACAATACAACCCCATCGCCGTCGAGATGCAGGCGATCATCCTCTGGGCCATGCAAAAAGGACTCTTCGACCCCATCGCGGTCGACAAGGTCAAGGCCGCACAAAACAAGTTTGTGGAATTCATCGAAACCCGCAAACCCGGTATCTTGGAAAAAGTTGGCAAGAAACGCATGTTTGATGAAGAGGTTGAGAAAGAACTCAAGGCGGCGCTTGAGGAATTCAAGTCCTTCAACACCTTGTAAAAATCCATGCCCAACCTTCGCGACATCCGCCGGCGCATCAAGTCGGTCAAAAACACCGCGCAAATCACCAAGGCCATGCAAATGGTCGCGGCTTCCAAGATGCGCAAGGCCCAGCAGGCCGCACTGAACGGCCGGGACTACGCCCACTTGCTCAACAGGGTTATTGTTTCACTGCAAGAGACTTTGGAGAACTCCGCGCATCCTCTCCTGCAGGAACGGGAAGTGAAAAACCACCTGGTCATTCTCATGTCCACGGACAAGGGACTCTGCGGAGCTTTAAACACAAACATTTTGCGCGAAGCCCTGAACTTGGATCCCGCCACAACCCAGTTTGTGAGCATAGGTCGAAAAGGCACGCAATTTCTGGCGCGCACCAAGCGCAAGATGCTTGCCGACTTCCCGCTTCACGAGACCCCGAACTTTGCCCAGTGCAAACAGATTTCCAAGTTCTGCATCGAGAAATTTCTGGATGGCTCGGTGGATAAAGTCTCGATCCTCTACCCCCGTTTTGCAAATACGCTGTCGCAAATTCCAACAGAGTTGCCCATTATTCCCATCACCAGCTTGGAAGAAGCAGGCATCCAACCTCACTATGAGGCATCGCCCGCGCCAGAGGCGGGATTCACTTTTGAGCCGGATACCGGCGCCGTTCTCAACGCCATCCTTCCGGCCTACCTGCATCACATCGTTTTCCAGACCCAGCTGAGCACCCGCGCCTCGGAGCAAAGCGCCCGCATGGTGGCCATGAAAAGCGCCACCGACAACGCCAAGAGCCTCGTCAAGGACCTCACCCTCGAATACAACAAGGCCCGTCAGGCCAGTATCACGAACGAGATTCTCGAGATCGCAACGGCTCAGCTCGCTCTCGGATAAATTTACCCCACCAAAAAGCTGCCCGTCCAACTTGGATCGGGCAGCTTTTTTGTTTCTGGGTCTTTTATGTAGGTCAGGCGTCTCGCCTGACATCGAACGACTTGCGATCGCAGGCGAGACGCCCTCGCTACGTTCCTGAAGTCCAAAAGCTCTTGGCCGTTGGCATTACTTCAACGCCTCGGGAAGCAGAGGCTGCAGGGCTTTGACATCCTGCACGGAATCTTTGTCGCAAACCAGAATGGCGTCGGGAGTTTCCACGACCACGAGATTGTCCACACCGCAAAGGGCGATGAGGCGGCCATTGGAAACGGCTATGTTGTTGTGGGCGGCGCGATGAATGACCGGTCCGCGTTTGCAGTTGCCGTCGGAATCCGGAGGAATATGCGAGGGCAATGCGGTCCAGGCTCCCACATCATCCCAATCAAAACCGGCCAGCACGGTGGCGATGGATTTGGCATTTTCCATGATGGCATAATCGACGGAAATTTTCGGCAGGGAGGCAAAGCGGTTTGCGAGATGCGAAGGAAGATCGTCGATGTGGACGAGTGACTCGATGAATTCGGCGAGTGGAGGCAGTTGGCGTCTTGCCTCCTCCAGAAAAGCCGATGCCCGCCAGACGAAAATACCCGCATTCCAGAGAAAATTTCCTGCAGCAATGTATTCCCTCGCCTTGTCGAGATCCGGCTTCTCCACGAAGCGCCGCAGCGTGTGGATGGCACTGCCTTGCGGGCCGTCTGGAAGCGACCCGGCGGTTTCCAGATAGCCATAACCTGTCGCTGGAAATGCCGGAGGAATTCCGAGCGTGGCAATCGTGCCAGTGCGCCCAGCCAGATCCGCCGCATCACTCAAGCAAGAACGAAACCGTGCCGTGTCATGAATCATGGCATCCGCTGGCAGAACAATGCAAACAGCCTCGGGATCGAGCGCCCGCGCGATAGCGGTGGCCAGCGCGCAAGCCGGTGCGGTGTCGCGCTTGGCCGGTTCGGCAATGATGTTTTTCTCCGGCAAAAAAGACACCGCAGCCTTGGTGGATTCGAGTTGCGCGGCATTTGTCAAAATGAAGGTGTTCTCCAACGGAACGAGTCCCTCAAGCCGCCTCACTGTGGTTTCCAAAAGCGTGCGGTCATCGAGCAAGCGGAGGAGGTGCTTGGGAGTGCTCTGCCGACTCATCGGCCAGAATCGCTCCCCACTTCCACCCGCCATGACAAAGGCAAAAACTTGACCGGATTTCATAGCTGAAATCATGTCCACGGCGCGGGAGGGCGTCAATTGCCCATCTTGGCACCCGAAAGAACCGCCTGCAGCGCCTCTTCCTGTCGCGTGAGGCTGCCGGGCGGAATTGTTTTTTTGACGGCCTGAGCTTCTTCCACCCGACCGTTCAAAACCAAGGCGATCGCATAGATGGATTTTTGCCGGGAAGGCAGTCCGTTGGGGGACACGATTGGCTCGACATCCTTCAAGCCGAAGAGCGCTTTTACCTTTGACCCGCGCTTCAAGCCGGCCAAGGCGTGGGTGATCCGAAACGAGGCATTCTCGGGATTTTTTTTGGCCCGCATTTCCACTTCGTCCATCGAGACTGGCTCACCAAGAACGAGCGCGTTGTAGGCGATGCGGTCTTTCATGTCTTCGTCGGTCGCAAGAAAACGGGATTTCATAGCCTGCCGGTAAAACTCAAGCACGAGTGTGGAATCCCGATACTGATCGACAGCGGGAGCAAGAGTATCCACCGCCTTGCGCGCCCAATCCTTGTTTCCCAACACATCAGGCAGTCCGGCATACAGGATTTTCCATTCACCGATGCGGACGAGCGTCATGAGAATTTCGAGTTGGACTTCCGGCTTGTCGCGGTTTTTTGCAAGCAACTCGCCCCACAGCTTCCGGGATTTGGCGGAATCGCCTTTGATACCTGCGATCGTGGCTTCGAGAGACTGCGTTTGGTAGGCCGGGAGGGGATTGGAGGAGTCGGCCAAGGCCTTTTCGATGGCACTCCACTGCTTCAACTGGATCGCCACTTCCACCCACATTTGGAAAACACGCGGTGTCTTGACTGCATCCTTTCAAGGGAGGAGCGCCTGGGAGTTGGCAGGCTCGTTGATATCCCGCAACCTATCCACAGCAGATAGTCTTTCAGCGGGGGGCACAGCCGACAACCTCTTCACAAGGGCCTGAAGAATTTGAGGACGCGCGGCAGGCTGC
>JBJTGE010000329.1:0-2533 GCA_046093785.1 Spartobacteria bacterium | reverse complement strand
GCGCTATGTCCGCGCCAGCATGCTCGAAACCCTGCGCGAAGGCTATGTGCGCACCGCACGCGCCAAGGGGCTCGATGAGGATACGATTTTTTACAAACACGCCCTCCGGAATTCCATTCGTCCACTCATCACCGGTATCGGCGGCCTCCTGCCCGCTCTCATCGGCGGCTCGGTGATTGTCGAAACCATCTTTGCCTATCCCGGCATGGGGCGCTTGGGATACGAAGCCGTGCTGGAGCGGGATTACCCAACGCTCGTCGCCCTCAATTTCATCGTGGCCGCGCTGGTGCTTTTTGGAAATCTGATCTCGGACCTCCTCTACGCCGTCGTCGATCCTCGCGTCAGATTGGAATAGGATTTCATTGGCCGTGGACGGGCATCGCGATAGCGTTTTCCCCATGAAACCAGCACTCGCTTGGAAAACCGCGTTGCAATTTGAGGACATCCGCTACGAAAAAGCGGAGGGCATCGCCAAGATCACCATCAATCGCCCCGAGCGGCGGAATGCCTTCCGTCCGCTTACGGTTGATGAGATGCGCAAGGCGTTGCAAGATGCGCGGGATGACTCCTCGATTGGCGTTGTGATTTTAACGGGCGAAGGCGAGTTGGCCTTCTGCTCCGGTGGTGACCAAAAAATCCGTGGCGACGCGGGATATTCTGATTCAGGCGGGGTGGAGCGCTTGAATGTGCTCGATTTTCAGCGCGAG
Source organism: Spartobacteria bacterium (assembly GCA_046093785.1). Taxonomy (GTDB): domain Bacteria; phylum Verrucomicrobiota; class Verrucomicrobiia; order Chthoniobacterales; family Terrimicrobiaceae; genus UBA967. The sequence goes on along the minus strand of JBJTGE010000329.1, from coordinate 1,826 downwards.
ATTCGCACCTGCCCGAAGCCGGTCATCGCGATGGTCGCTGGATGGGCGGTGGGCGGTGGACATGTGCTGCATGTGATGTGCGACCTGACGATTGCCGCCGAGAATGCCAAGTTCGGCCAGACCGGGCCGCGCGTCGGTTCGTTCGATGGCGGTTTCGGCGCGAGCTATCTGTCGCGGATCGTGGGTCAAAAAAAAGCCCGCGAGATTTGGTTTTTGTGCCTCACCTACGATGCCAAGCAGGCGCTCGAGATGGGGCTCGTGAACACGGTCGTTCCCTACGAGGATCTCGAAATCGAAACCGTGAAATGGTGCCGCGAGATTCTGGAAAAGTCGCCGCTCGCCATCCGCTGCCTCAAAGCGGCGCTCAATGCCGACTGTGATGGCCAAACCGGGCTGCAGGAACTCGCCGGCAATGCCACTTTGCTTTACTACATGACCGAGGAGGGCCAGGAGGGGAGGAATGCTTTTGTCGAAAAACGCCAACCCGACTTCGGGAAATTTCCCAAGCGTCCGTGAGCTCCGCCGCACCAAGTCCCCTCCAGGCATGGGTGATGGCCAGTCGGCCGAAAACCCTCTTTGCCTCGATCTCGCCAGTCCTGCTCGGGACGGCGCTCGCCTACTCCCGGGGCTTGGGCGATGGAGCTGCCGCCTTCCTCGCTTTTCTCGGGGCGGTCTTTATCCAGATCGGCACAAATCTCGCGAATGATTACTGGGATGCCAAAAAAGGCGCCGATCGCGCGGACCGTCTCGGCCCGGTGAGGGTCACATCAAGCGGGCTTCTCAAGCCGCGAACCGTCTTTTTTGGCATGCTGGTGTGTTTCGCCGTAGCCTGCCTTGCCGGGCTGTGCCTCATCGCGCGGGCGGGATGGCCGGTTGCCGTCATCGGAATCGTCTCGATCCTCTGCGGCATCCTTTACACCGCCGGCCCCTTCCCACTCGCCTATCTGGGGCTCGGGGATGTTTTCACTTTTTTATTTTTCGGCCTGGTGGCGACTTGCGGCACCTACTTTGTCGAGGCGAAGGAGTTTTCCGCGACATCCCTCCTTCTCGGCACTGTGCCCGGATTTTACTCGGTCGTTCTCATCGCGCTGAACAACCTGCGGGACCGCGAGTCCGACCTCCTCTCAAATAAAAAAACCCTCGCCGTGCGCTTCGGTGCCGATTTCGCCCGCTGGGAGATTGCCTTCTGCCTTTTTGCACCCTGCGTGGTTCCCCTCTGGCTCTGGCGCGACGGACTTTTCGAATGGTGGATGGCGCTCGTCTGCCTGGCTCCCGCCATCCTGCACGGCCTTGCTGTGGGACTGGCTGTTTTTCGCATTCGTGACATGAGGGAAATCAACAAGGTTTTCCCTCTCACCGCGAATGCCAGCCTCTCGATGGCTGCCGTTATTTCCCTGTTCCTCTTAACGCGAAAATGAATCCCCGCCCACGCGCTGAAGCCGCCTGGCGGGAGGGAATGGATTTTTTTCGATACGCCCTGCCCATGTCTGGCGGCGGGATACGGAAAGGTGTGCTCGTTCGTCTCGAAAAACCAGACGGCACCGTGGGGTGGGGGGATGCCGCCCCGCTTCCGGGTTGGAGCTTGGAGACGATCGAAGCCGTCGAGGCTTTCATCAAGGAGAGCGAAAGCGAGAACGGGGCTCCGGCATCGCTCGTTTTTGCGCTTGAATCGGCAAGGGCTGGCATTCCGAAAACTGAAAGACACTTGATCCCATTGAATGCCCTCCTCGATGGATCTGCGCAGGAAATTTTCGAGCGAGGGGAGGCGGCACTCGCAAGCGGGTGCGAATGCCTCAAAATCAAAACCGCCGGACTATCCCTCGACG
>JBJTGE010000328.1:0-2291 GCA_046093785.1 Spartobacteria bacterium | reverse complement strand
CCAAGATTCAGGCGCAACGCGCCGTTAAGACAGAGCCAACATTCAAAATCCATCACCCAAAATCTCCGATTCCTTCCACCCTTTTCTTCAGCCGTCCCTCGCCACTTTATCACGCAGGAGTCGCGAAGCGCGAAGGAGGACTGTCATCTGCTGCCAATCCAAAATCCAACATTCAAAATCCATCATCAGGCGACTCCTCGCCGCGTTCATCCTTCTGCTTTCATACTTCACCCTTTTCTTCCTCCGCCCGCACCTTCGTCCTCGGAGCCACCCGCGCCCGGCAACTACTCGCCGTCCTGCAATGAGTTCTCCTGCGCCGATACTCGACACCACCCGCGCAGGCATCCTTGCCTCGCCACACGACCGCGATTTGATCGCCGATCTGAAGGCCCGACACCATTTCTTCGTTGGAAAAAAAGACCCCGGAGGGCATTCAGTTGTGCCTCAGTCAATCGAGTCTTGTTTTGACGGAAAAAAACACTATGATTTCCGTCAAAAGAAATATGCCGAGACACGCACAATCTATTGATTCCAAAATTCGGAGCCGAATTTTTGGCAACAAGAGGGGTTGGGTCTTCACTCCCCGGCAGTTTCAGGACCTCGGAAGCAGCGCTGCCATTGAAGTGGCGTTGCGCCGTCTCAAGGCCAGCGGCACGATTCGACAACTCGCCCGGGGAATTTATGATTACCCACGCCAACACCCCGTTCTCGGCCTTCTAAACCCCACCGCCGATGCCGTCGCACGCGCCATTTCGACCCGCGATGGCACAAGACTTCAGCCTTCCGGCGGATACGCAGCGAACCTCCTCGGCTTATCCGAGCAAGTCCCCATGAAAGTCGTTTTTCTCACCGACGGCCCCACTCGAAAAGTCGTCTTGGGAAAGCAAACCATCATTTTAAAGCAGACCACGCCAAAAAATATGGCCACAGCAGGTAGGACCAGCGGTCTGGTCATTCAGGCGTTGCGCCATCTCGGACCGCGCCATGTGGATGATTCACTCGTCGCCAGCCTTCGGCAGCGGCTTGATCCTGCCGACAAGCGGCAACTCCTCAAAGACCTCCAGCACGCACCTGCGTGGGTGGCTGCCGTGATGCGCCAGATCGCCGCACCCGGACCCCGCTGAACCATGGACGCCTACATCGCCCTGTCATCAGACGACCAGCGCCTCTACTGCGAACAAGCGCAAACGCGATTGAACCTTCCCGCCACGAGTATCGAAAAGGATTTCTGGGTTTGCTGGACCCTTCGTGAACTTTTTGGTCTGCCAAAATGGGGCGAACACCTTGCCTTCAAAGGTGGCACTTCCCTCTCCAAAGCGTGGAAACTCATTGAGCGCTTTTCCGAGGATATCGATGTCGTCATCTCACGCGACTTCCTCGGTTTCGGGGAAGAGGCTTTGAGCAACAATAGGCAAAAGAAACTCATCAAGAAATGCAGCGACAGCATTCATCAGGAACTTCTCCCTCTTTTGACAGAGCACATTTCAGGACTCCTTCCCAAGCCCGCAGAGTGGTCTCTTTCACCTGCCCCGGTCGCCGAAGACCCGGACCAGCAGACCCTGCTTTTCACCTATCCGAGCGTCTTCCCCGATGCCCCGACCTATGTCCGACAAATCGTGAAAATCGAGATGGGAGCCCGCTCCGACACCGAACCCTCCGAGTCTCCCGCCCTCACTCCGTATCTTTCCGACGCATTTCCAGAGCAACTCGGGGGCACGGTCTTCCACATCAAGACCGTGGCCGCCCGGCGCACCTTTTGGGACAAAGCCATGCTCCTCCACGAGGAAACTTTCCGCCCTGCCGATAAACCTCGCAAGCGCCCGCTCGCCCGCCACTACTACGACCTCTGGAGCCTGATTCAAAAAGGCATCGCCGCCGAAGCCCTTGCCGACGCAGGCTTGTTTGAGCGCGTCGCCGCACATCGGCAGATGTTTTTCACCTACCGTTGGATGGACTACACGACATTGAAGCCCGGATCCTTGAGATTGCTCCCGCATCCCGACCAACTCTCCACTTGGCGGGGGGACTACTCTGCGATGCGAACGGAAATGTTCTTCGGCGATGTCCCCGACTTCGATGAAATCCTTCGCGTCGTCGGCGATTTTGAAAAAACATTCAACGCCATCGTATGACGGCAATGCCCTCACTGCTTTCCTACGCCATTGGCGGCTCGTCGCCCTGTTGCAGTCTTTGCAACAACCCCCGGTTCAGGATTCGTTGAAATGATTCTTCATCTGCCAATACAAATTCAGCCCCACTCGTTACCCGCCACCAGTTACTCGTTACTTTCT
>JBJTGE010000327.1:0-21718 GCA_046093785.1 Spartobacteria bacterium | reverse complement strand
GCTACATCACACTCTTGGCCGCGCTCGCAGGAGCAGCGGTTTACTTGATCAAGTTCGGCATTCCGCTCCACCGCAACCGCTCCAAGGAAGAACGCAAGCTGCAGGTCTTGGAAATGCGCCCCCTCGGCAACCGGCAATTTCTTATCGTCGTGGGCTACGAAGAAACCCGCATGCTTCTGGGAGTCACACCCGGAAAAATCGATTATCTCTGCCCGTTGGATTCTCCCGGCGCATCAGACCGCGATTTCAGCCGCCTGATGGAAAAAACGGAAACAAAAAGCCCGACGACATGATGTTTTTGAAATCCCAACCACCACATCAAAAACCGCTCCCTTCTGGACTCCACAACCGTGGCGCAGGCGTCCACCCCGCGAACCCTGCCACTTCCACGGCAGGCGAGACGCCTGCCCTGCATGGGCATCCGCATATATCGTCCCGGGGAGCGCGCCCGCCCTCGGGCGCAGTCGGGTGCGCCCCGCGCCCGACAGGAGAACCTCCGCTGTCCATCGGCCGCATTCTTTCTCAACACCCCGCGAGGACGCGAGGTTGTGCACACAAGGGCGAGACGCCTGCCCTACATGGGCGTGTGCGTAATACCAAAATCCGAATGCTTTTGGACTTCTGGAATGTAGCGCGGGCGTCTCGCCTGCGGTCGTATGTCGTTCGAAGTCAGGCGAGACGCCTGACCTACATGAACGCCTGCGAAAATCCACAACCTTGGAGACTTTGGTATAAATCCCTTTTTGCCGTCTGGTTTATGATCCTTGCCCTGGGAGCCCTCACCCTTCCCGCCCAGGCTCAAACTCCCGCAGCACCCGGCCCGACGCCCTTCCCTCCCCTGCTCACTTCACCGACAGCTCCCGCCGCTCCCCGCGCGCCGACGGCTCCAACAGCACCTCAACCCCCACAGGTTTCCGCTCCCGGCACCCCATTGGTGAACCTCCAAATTGGTAACGGCAACGACCGGCAAAACTTGAGCACAGCGATTCAGATCGTGATCGTGATGACGCTGCTCACGCTGGCGCCATCGCTGATCATGCTCATGACGAGCTTTACCCGCATCGTGATCGTTTTGGGATTCGTCCGCACGGCCCTCGGAGTTCCCAGCGCTCCAGCGAACCAGCTTCTCATTGGCATCTCGATTTTTATCACTTTTTTCATCATGGCCCCCGTGTGGCAACAGATCCAAGAGCAGGCCATTAATCCCTACATGAACGAGCAGATCAGCTCAACCGAGGCGATGGACCGCGCCGTCGAGCCGATCCGAAACTTCATGCTCCGCCAAACCCGACCCGGTGATGTCGATTTCTTTCTGGACCTCGCAGGAATGGGCCGCACTGACTTGAAAGACCTCCCGATGCGTGTGGTGCTTCCTGCTTTTGTCATCAGCGAACTTCGAACCGCCTTCCAGATGGGGTTTCTGATTTTTATTCCCTTTCTGGTGATTGATTTTCTCGTTGCATCCACCCTTATGTCCATGGGCATGATGATGATGCCGCCTACGATGGTGGCGCTTCCCTTGAAGCTCCTTCTCTTCGTCCTTGTGGATGGTTGGCAGCTCGTGGTTCGTTCTCTTGTTCAAAGTTTTGCCTCATGAATCAGGAGACTGCCATCGAAATGCTTCGCTCGCTCATCACAGTGTCGCTCCTCGTGACGACACCGATCATCTTGGCGGCGGTCATCGTGGGCGTTGTCATCAGCCTTTTTCAAGCCGTTACCAGCATTCAGGAACCGACATTGAGCTTCGCTCCCAAACTGATTGCGGTCGGTGCCATCATTGTGATCGGAGCCCCTTGGATGCTTCGCCAACTGATGCAGTTCACGGTTTTCTTCATCAATAAAATCCCGGAAATGACGAGATGATCACGATCCACATCGAGGATATCTACCCGGGATTGCTCATTTTTCTCAGAGCAACCGGGCTTTTTCTGATCCTGCCGGTTTTTTCCGGGAGCATGATTCCCTCGACGGTGCGCATCGCGATGGCGGCAATACTTGCCTACTTGCTGGCCCCGATCTTCGGGGATTTCGGGGGCGTGCCCGGACATTGGTTCATTGTAGTGATGCAAGTCATCCATGAAATCCTCACCGGCCTCCTCATGGGATTTGCGGTGCGATTCCTGCTCTACGCCTTGGAAATGGCGGGTGAAATCATAGCTGTGCAGATTGGACTCTCGATGAGCACAAACATCGATCCCATCACACGCACCTCGGCGACTCCGCCGAACACGATGCTGTTTTCCCTTGGAACCGTGCTTTTTCTGGTGACGGGTGCTTATCAATTCTGCCTTCTGGCCTTCGCGCGGAGCTTTGAGGTTTTTCCCCCAAGCGCGATTTTCGCGCCCCGGTCACTCGACACAGTCATCGCCGCCAGCGGACGAATTTTTCTTCTCGCCGTTCAAATTTCTGCGCCGCTTCTGGCGATCAGCTTTCTGGTGAACATGGCCTTCTCCGTGCTCGGTCGTGCAGCGCCGAGCTTGAATGTTTTCATGCTCAGCTTCCCCGTTCAAATTCTCGCCGGACTCACCGTATTTTCGATGACGCTGGGCCTCACCATTCAATACATCCTCCGCGATATGCAGCACCTGCCGGAGTTGATGCTCCATTTCCTGAGGTAAAACGGCGATGGCGAACGAAAACGACAACGCAACAGAGAAACCGACAGATAAAAAACTGTCGGAGGCGCACAGCAAGGGCCAATTCGCGCAGGCGCCTGAGATTCAGGTCGTTTTTGGTCTCGTCGCAGCCTACTTTGTTTTTCTATTCACGCTGGACAGCCAATCCCGCTACATGACCGAGATGGTGGCCAGCATCCTCGGCAATCTTGAAAAATACCAGATCATCAGTGATTTCATCCCCCACTGGACCGGCATGGCCTTCCTGACCATGTTTGGGCTGCTGGCTCCGATGTTTCTGGCCACAACGGTCGCCAGCATCCTGGCCGGCGGACTCCAAACCCATTTCAAAGCCACTCCGGAAGTGGTGGGATTCAAATTTGAAAAGCTCAACCCCGTCAGCGGATTCCAACGCATCTTCAGCAAGCAGGGACTCGTCAAACTCTTCGTGGAATCGGGAAAGTGTCTCGTCGTGGGCGTCCTCATCTACGGCAGCGTCAAACAAATCCTCGCCGACCCGATCTTCTTCACGCCGGTTCCCGTCTTCCGCATCGGAAGTTTCATCTACGACTCCACGCTGTCCCTGTTCTTCCGTCTCGCCTTGGCCATGGGAGGTCTTGCCCTCCTCCACTACATCTTCCAGCTGAAAAAAACCGAAAAAGATCTCATGATGACCAAGCAGGAGATCAAGGACGAGCAACGTCAGGCTATGGGCGATCCGAATGTCAAGATGGCCCAGCGCGCCATGGCCCGACGCCTTTTGCAAAAACAAATGCTCGCCGATGTGCCGAATGCCGATGTCATTGTGACCAACCCCACACACTACGCCGTGGCCCTGAAATACGAGCGCGGCGTGGATGCGGCTCCCGTCGTCCTCGCCAAGGGACAAAACATCTTCGCCCAACGCATCAAAGCCATCGGATCGAAGCACGAAGTCCCCACGGTGGAAAACAAACCCGTCGCCCGCGCACTTTTCAAATTCGGCCAAGTTGGCAAACCGATTCCCGCCCAACTTTACCAAGCCATCGCTGAAATTCTTGGTTACGTTTACCGCACACACCGCTACTACTTCTACCAACTCAAATCCCGCCGTCTGAAATCCTGATCCGTCCGCCACATGGCCACAGCAAACGCCCAAACATCCCGATTCAAGTGGAGTGACCTGCTCAAGCAGACAGACCTTATTTTCACGCTCGGCCTCTTCGGCATCATCCTGCTGCTTGTCGTCCCCGTGCCCACTTGGGCGCTGGATTTCTTCCTTTCGCTGAACATCGGCATTTCGCTGATGATCCTGCTCGTGATCATCTATGTGAAGGATCCCCCGGAATTTTCCGCCTTCCCGACGATTCTCCTCGCGGTGACCCTGCTGCGACTGGCGCTCAACATCGCCTCCACCCGACTCATCCTGCTCGACGGCTTCGCTGGAAATGTCATCGAAGCCTTCGGCCATGTACTCATCCAAGGAAACTACATTGTCGGTGCTGTTGTTTTCATCATTCTCGTCATTATCAATTTTGTCGTCATCACCAAGGGCGCGGGCCGCATCGCGGAGGTCGCGGCACGATTCACCCTCGACGCCATGCCGGGTAAACAAATGGCGATCGATGCCGAACTCAACGCCGGCATCATCGACGAACTCACCGCCACCTCCCGCCGACTCAAAGTCCAAAAAGAAGCCGATTTCTATGGTGCGATGGACGGTGCCAGCAAATTCGTGCGAGGCGATGCCGTCGCCGGCATCCTCATCACCTTCATCAATGTCATCGGCGGTTTCGGCATCGGCATGCTCCAGAAAGGCATGCCCATCGAGCAAGCGCTCCAGCATTACACACTCCTTTCGATCGGTGACGGCCTCGTCTCCCAAGTCCCGGCGCTCATCATCTCCGTCGCGGCTGGTTTGCTTGTGACCCGCGCGCAAGGGGACAACAGCCTCGGCGCGCAGATCGGCAGACAACTCGGAGCCTATCCCCGCGCGGTCGGCATCGCCTCAGGCCTCATCGCAGCCCTCGCATTGGCACCCGGCATGCCTGCCGCACCCTTCCTGGTCCTCGCCGGCATCACAGGCTTCATGGCCTACATGCTGAAAAAACAATCTCAAGATCCAACCGCTGCCGGGAAAAACGGTGCCCTCGCACTCCCGGCACCGAGCGGTGGAAATGCCAACACCGGCGGCCAACAAGGCGCCGCAGGCACACAGGGCGCACAGTCGAATGCAGGCCCGGAGGACCTCCACAAACTCATCGAAGCCGAAGTCCTCTCCATCGAAGTCGGCTACGGACTGCTCCGCCTTGCCGATAAAACCCAAGGCGGCGACCTGCTCGACCGCATCACCGGCGTCCGCAAAGGCTTTGCGCGCGACAACGGCATGGTCATCCCGCCCATCGCCATTCGCGACAGCTTGGAACTCGAGCCAAACGAATACAACTTCCTCCTGCGTGGCAAATCCTTCGCCCGCGCTTCCGTGATCCCCAACCGCTGGCTCGCCATGAATGTCTCCGGCAGCATGATCACCCTCAAGGGCGTCCCGACCCGCGAGCCCGTCTTCGGCATCGAGGCCGTCTGGATCGCCGAAGAGGAAAAACGCACCGCCGAAATCAATGGCTACAGCGTCGTGGACGCCACTTCGGTCATGATCACCCACCTCGCCGAAACCCTCAAACAAGTCTCCCACCTCATCCTCACCCGCCAGGAGGTCCAATCCCTCATCGACCGCGTCAAGGAGTCCAACCCCGCGCTCATCGCGGAACTCCTCCCCGACCTTGTCAATCTCGGCATCATCCAGCGCGTCCTGCAAAACCTCCTCCGCGAAGGCGTGCCAATCAAAAACCTTCCGCTCATCCTCGAGACGCTGGCCGACTACGCTCCCGTCACGAAAAACCCGGACGAACTCTCCGAGCAAGTCCGCCGCCGCCTCGGCACCTACTTCATCAGCCAATACGAATCCGAACCCGGCCTCATCAAGTGCATCACCATCGATCCACGCCTCGAACAAACCCTGATGACCCGCATCCAGCGCTCCCACTTCGAAACCACCCTCGCGCTCGACCCGAACACCGCCCAATACCTCCTCCGCGAACTCACCATCCGCTCAAACTCCCTTGCCGAGCAAGGCCTCTCCCCCATCACCATACTCACCGCCGAACTCCGCCTCGCCTTCAAACGATTCTTCGAGCCCTCACTCCCGAAGCTCGTCGTGCTTTCCTACCAGGAACTCCCCTCCCAAACCGAAATTCAGAATACGGGCATCATCGTTCCGCCACCCGCCGAACGAATGCCCGCCGCAGCGTGATTCCGATCGGCAGATTTTTCCTCCCATCTCCTAAAAAGAACTCATTTTATTTAAAATCGCCCTGATTTTTTGTTTTTTTAACAAAATAAACCTCCCGAACTAAAATTTCATTTTTTGGCTTAAAAACTGCTACGCTTCTTGCGATTTTTCGTATCCACCAGCCCGCATGCAATATTTCACGCTCATCGGAGGCTTCACAGGCTTCGTTCTCACCTTCCTGGTGAGCCTCCTTGCGGGCAAAAATCTGGAGGATACCGTGTTCAATGCCACCATCGGCTGCGTGATCACCGCATTGCTGTTCAGGCTTTTCCGCCTCGCCATCGAATACTGCGCCAAGCAAGTCGTGGCTGAAAAGGCCCGCCTCCGCGATATTGAACTGGCCAACGCAGCCGAACCCGCCCCCCCACCGGAGGACGCCCCTGAAACGCCCGCCCAACCGGCCGCCTGACCATGCCGCAGCTCGCCGAACCCATCATGTCTCCTCCCCGGCCCGATGCTCAGAAATACACAGCGGCCTGGCGTGCCTACGGCGGCGCCTCCCAAGCCACAGAGGAGGAAGTCCTCAAAAACCACATGCCACTCGTCCGATCCGTGGTAGACCGCATGCGCGCCAGCCTCCCCGCACATTTGGATGTGGATGACCTTTATTCCGTCGGCCTTCTCGGCCTCATCCAAGCCCAGCGCCGCTTCGACCCGACCCATGGAGTGACCTTCGCCGCCTACGCAGCCATGCGCGTGCGCGGTGCCGTGCTCGATGAACTCCGCCGCGTCGACTGGATGTCCCGCACACTCCGCATCAAAGCCAAAAAACTTACCGATGTCATCTCGGTCTTCGAACAAAAGGTCGGACGCCCCGCGACAGAAGCCGAAATCGCCGACGAACTCGGCATTTCCAGCGAGGAATACTCGATCCTCCTCGATGAAGTCCGTCCACTCAGCTATGTCGAGCTCGACGCCCTCGCAGGGGATGACGAAGACTCGAGTTTGCATGATGTCATAGCCGACGAGAACCAGCCGAACGCCCGCGACATCGCACTCAAGCAGGAACTCATTAAGCTCGTCGTGGAGCGCCTCCAGATGCTCCCCGACATGCAAAGAAAAATCCTCGCCATGTATTACTTTGAAAACCTCCGCCTCGCCGAGATTGCCAAGGTCTTCGCCGTCACGGAATCCCGCATCTGCCAAATCCACACCCAGGCCGTGCTCAGCCTGAAGGCATACATCCGCAAGGCCATGGAACGCTGATTTTTTCCACACTCCACACTCTCAAAAAAAACAAAACAAACATCCACCACCCATGATTCTCATCCTCGGTTACATTATCGTTCTTGGCTCGACACTCGGCGGCTTCATGTTTGCCGGCGGCAAAATCGGCCTTCTTTTCCCAATTTCGGAATACATCATCATCATAGGTATTTCGATCGGCCTCATGGTCATCGCCAGCCCGGTCTCGCTGCTGAAAAACATCGTCAAAAAGATCAAGATCGCCTTCCGCAACCAAGCCGTTCCGACATCCGACTACACCGATCTCCTGAAGCTCCTTTACGAGCTTTTCAGCAAAGCCCGCCGTGGCGGTCTCATCGCCATTGAAGACGATGTCATGTCTCCCAAGGAAAGCCCCATCCTCTCGAAATACCCCTCCTTCATCAACGACCACGAGCGCCTCGAGTTTCTTACGAACAGCTTGAAGCCAGTCATCGACGGCCGTCTCAAGCCCGAGCAACTCGGCGGACTCCTCCATGCCGACTTCGAGGCCAAGGAAGAGGACGCCGTCCAGCCTGTGCACATCCTCAACCTCGTCGGCGACTCCCTGCCGGGTATCGGTATCGTGGCCGCCGTGATGGGCATCATCAACACCATGGCCGCCATCGCCATGGGTCCCGAAAAAGTCGGCCAGAAAGTGGCGGCGGCGCTCGTTGGAACCTTCCTCGGCGTGCTGGGAGCCTACGGGTTCATCAACCCCCTCGCCGCCCGCATCAAGCTCAACAATGTTTACGAACTCCAATATTTCGCCGTTATCATGAAAGGCGTTCTTGGGTTCACCGGCGGCATGGCCCCGATCATGGCGGTGGAAGCCGCACGGCGCGCCATCGACCCCGCCTTCCAGCCCACAGCGGAAGCCGTTGAGGAAATGGTCAAAAGTATCGGCACCTCCAGCAACTAATCTTCATGGCCAAGAAAAAACACGAACACCACGGTGGAGCGTGGAAGGTCGCCTACGCGGACTTTGTCACCTCCATGATGGCCCTCTTTCTCGTTCTGTGGATTGCCAACTTCAGGCCCGAGATTCTTATTTACACCTCGCTTTACTTCAAAGATCCCACCAACAAAAGCTGGCCGACCACTTGGGGTGTCATGGAGAAGGAAATCAAAGCCACCCGCAAGGACGCCTCGCTCAACGACCAGACCCATGTCGAGAACCAAGGCTTCCTCCGTGCCATCGCGAGGGATTTCAACCGCCTCCTCAATGTCAACAACGAGGAGAAAAAGCCTATCGAAATCACAATCACCGACGATGGGCTGAAAATGGAAATCTACAACCGCACGAAGAAGCCGCTCTTCAAAGACAACACCACAGAGTTCACCGAGTGGGGCAACTTCGTCTTCCAAAACCTCGCCTGGCTCATCCAACGCTACAATTTCCAAGTGTATCTCGAGGGACACACACCCAAGGGCCTCGATCTCGGCCCCAATAAAAACTACACGCCTTGGGAACTCAGCACCGACCGGGCCAACGCCGCCCGGCGACTCATGGAGTTCTACGCCATGACACCGGAAAAAATGAAACGCATCGCCGGCTGCGGCGACTCCCAACCACTTCCCAATGTCCCGCCCGACTCCGAGGACAACCAGCGCATCACCGTGAGCCTCTCGCTCACGCAATCCGCTCCCAAACCGACTCCTGCACCGGGGCCCGGAGCGGCTCCTGCAACTCCCACTCCCACTGCCCGATGAAGGATTTTCTCCAAGGCCGTCCGCTCGCGGTTGGCTCTTCCAACCGGCGCGGCGAATCACCCGTAGCCAATACACCCCTGCCGCCCATCAGCGTGCCGCACACGCATCCCGAGAGCATCGACCTTTCAGACATCGCGATCGACGCCGAAGCCCTGCCAGAGTCCATCACAGTGCAAGACTCCACCGGGCCACAAGTCGAACTCGTTCCCGATACCGAGGGTCGCATCGGCCATATCGTCATCACATGCGCCTGCGGGGAAAAAATCACCCTGCAGTGCAACTACTGATCCGCCGGGCCAGCCCGAGGCCCCTGCGAACTTCCATTGACATGAAAAGATGTCTCCTGCGAAGCCGCGAAGCCCGGAAAATGGCATGGGCAGGCCTCTTGATCCTCGTCATGGGCGGACCCACGCTACCGGCAACAAATGCCACCGCGCCCGGGGAGCAGACGGTTTCCGTTCTCCAGCAATCCGCCGCCACCGCCAACGGGCTGGCAAAAGCCGCGCGCGCCCTCCCGGATGCCGAGCGCCTGCGCACAACCAGGGCCGCTCTTTCGATCATCCTTCTCACCAAATTCGACCGCCTCCTTCCCAACCTGCCATCGACCGGCATCGACCAGCTCGCCGACATCTTTCTGGCGGAAAATCCCGACCCTGCCGAGCAAGCCGCGACCGCAGCGAGGTTGCCGCCTGCCGACAAGCTGGTCTTTGACGGCACCCAACTTGCCGGCGGAAACTTCCGGAATATCGATACACTCATCGGCCTCGGTGGACGCCCCATCGCGCTCGATCGCGAGCTGCCAGCCCGCATCGTTCCTCTCGAACCCGCGCGCGCCCATGCCCTCGAGTCGACGCGCGGAGCGGGATGGTCCTCGCCCAAATTTGCCGAACTCCAAAACCTCTTCAATCGCATCCACTCGGCGGATGTGGGGGAGCACCTCGTCGCTGATGGCATTTTTCTCCGCCCCTACGCCGGTCGCATGGACGACCTCTACCACCACCTCGTTCAACAAGGCGGCCGCAGTGGTCAACTCGACTACTTCGCCCTTCTGGACAGCCTCCCGCCGCGCCAATACAGCCCGGTCTCCGGCACAGCCGCGCGAAAGTCCGTGCCCCCGCTCCGCGTCAACCTGAGCAATGTCCTCTCAGGTGGAAGCTTCATGGCGATGCAAAATTTCAAAGCCGAAAATCCCCGCTCCAACTTGCCGAACCGCTTCCAGAAATTCGCCGTGCGCATCCTCCCCTACCTCTCGGAAGAGTTGAGGAAAACGGCTTCCGGCTCGGACCTCAAAATTTCCGGCGACCTCATGCTGCGCGCCATGAGCGATCCCCGCCGGTTTTCGCCCGGCAAGGTTCCACCCCTCTTCGTTGATCCCAGCCGCTTCCTGGGCCAGTGGGACGACCCCCGATTCATCCGCGTTAGCAAAAAGAAAAAGGCATCCAACGCCGCACTCTTCGCCGAAATCCAGAAAGTCGATTTCGACACCCCGCTGCCCGAGATGTCCTTCGAGCCTGCGGGGAACGCCCTCCTCTCCAAACCCCAAACGAACGCCGCTCCCGACAGCGATCTCCTCGAGGATCTCGGCCTTCCTCCACAGACTGAAGAAACAGCGAAATACGAAGCACCGGAAACGCCCGCGCCTGTCCTCCCTCCCGCACGCGTCCAAGAACAAGAAGCTCCCGCACCAAGACCGATCCTCACCAAACCCGAGCCTCCCCCGCTCGACAACCAGCCCGTGGAATTCCCGCCCGTCTTCGATTTCGCCGCGGCACCAACGCCTGAACCCATCGAGGTCGAGACCCCTCCCATACCGGCACCCGCTGTCGCTGAACAACCCGCCACCCCGACTCCGACCGCAACGCCTCAATCTCCAAAACCCTCGGCCATCGCCGTCATTCCTCCTCAAGAGCCAGCCGCACCACCCAAGATCGAGCAACCTGCCACGCCCGCTCCGCCAAAGGAACCTCAAGTGGCCAGAGCGATTCCTGTCAATCCGCCGGAGGAGGCCTACCAACGCGAACCGGGCGCTTTAACAAGCCCCTACCAAGTCGCCGTCCTCACACCCACAGCAAATGAAGCCATCGATTACTGGAAAAAAATCGCGGCGAGTGACATCGCACTCGCCGACACCCTCTCCTCGACACGACGCGCAGATTGCGTCATCCGCTGGCTTGGCGAGGCGGTGAAACCCTTCGAACCACTCCTCACCCAGACGCCCGAAAGCGCCGAGGCACAAGCTGTGGAGCCTCTCATCGTCCAAGCCCGGGACGAGATCGTCGCCCTGCTCAAGGATCGGGAAAATCTGCAGACCTCCCTCGCGCAGGAATTGAAAAACCGCCAAAACGCCCGCCAAGCCCTCGAAAAAGAAATCGAAACCACCCGTCGCGATGAACTCTCGCGCCGCACGGGAACCGGCGCGTGAGACTTCAGCGCTGGCCGATTTTCGGCAAAGAAACCCTCGGAGCCTGAACCATGATTTTTTGCGTCACATCCGCCGCACCGCTCGCATCCGGGTTCTTGTGGCGCTTGATGTAGTCGTCAAAGACAGCCACCGCCTCCGAACGCTCCATGTAATCGACACCGGGCCCCATTTCCAAACGGAGGTTGTAGTCACGGAAATCCACGCGCACCTTGCCACGCGTCAGAAGTTGAATGACAACTCCCAAGACATGTGCGTTCGATTGCCCCAACTTCAAAAGAAACTCGTCAATGACGACTTCCAATGCGATTTCGCGGACTTCAGAAGACTGCTGAACACCATCCTGAACAAAAGAACGCGTCTCAATAATCGGGATTTCAGTGGCTGATCTTAAGAGGGGTGCTTTCATTGAACTCAAGTTTAATAGTCCACATGTTGGACTTCAATTTCATTTTCCCAAAAATCACCAACCTCTTGCCTCCAGGCTGTCCAGATACAATGCGTAGGGATTTTTGTAAGGTATCGAACCGGATAGGCCGGACTTGCCCTCGCGGAAACTTTGAGGCTCGTCGATCTGCGTGACCTCAAACCAATTCAAATAGTCCGAAATTTTTTGCGACCGCTCGACGAGTTGCGCGCGGGTCTCTTGAATCTCCTGGAGTTTCTCCGCAACACGGGCTTTGGGCCGCCTCGCAAGCTGCGTGGCGATGTTTCGATACTCCTCCAATACCGGTTGAAAAAGAGGATGCGAGCGGAACTCGAGATTGAAAATCCGAACCGCGAATTCCCTCATCAAAAATGCACCGCCTTGCGCCTTGGCCGCCTCGGGCAAATCTTGGCCGCCTTTGACGGATTTCAAAACATCCGTCAATTCGCGCTCGCTTTGTTCCACCGTAAGCGATGCCATGCGCGGCGGCATCGAACTGCGCGCAATATTCAGCGTCCAAAGTTTCGACAAGGCACTCTGCGAACCGAGTGATGGAAATGCCGCGAGGACCGGCTCAACTCCGCCGCGCGAGAAGGAGGGGTCCACCAAGAGCGCGGCAAAGCTTTTCTTCGAATCCTGCGCTTTTTGTAAAACACGCAGCAGCGAGACCGCTTGTGCTCGGTAGAGGACAACCGAGACGGCATCCAGGATTTCAGGCTTCTGGCGAAAAAACGCCTCCAAATCCGGTGGACGCCCGCTCTGGATGAGCGCGGCATAGACCCCATCGGGCGTGCCATGCCTTGAGCGGCGCAACTCCTCCACCAAACCTTCAACAAACCATCGAGGCGGCAGGTCAAAGGCCTTGCCGGCGCGCGGAGCATTCCCGCCGTGCATGGCATAAAGCGCCAAGGCCGAGAACAGCCCCGCTTCAAAAGACCCGCTTTCCATCGCCCCCTCGTCGTAGAGATCGACCTGCACTTTCATGCCAGCCTCCGTTTCGAAAAGGAGCGGCACCACAGGCTCGCCGCCTTTGGGCATGACGGCATGGGTTTTGTCATTCAGAACGATTGGCGCTGCAGACCCGGCCTTCGTTTCATGAATCTTCTCCCACTCGCCCAACGCACCTTCCGCCGCGCGGAGCATTTTGTTGCGAAGCTCACGGTCCTGCGAATACGCGATAAAGGCTCCGCTGCGACTGGATGATCCTGTGGCAAGCGGGGCGGCGCGCACAGCGGTTGCAAGTGCAACCGCGCAGAGCAGGATCAGGACTCGCCTTTTCCAGGCCATCTCACAACGAGGCTTTTCGGAGTCACCGAAGCGGAGTTGGCAGTATTCAGGGAATCCACAACTTCACCCAGCGAATCGAAACACGGCTGCCAAATCCCCAAGATAAAAGGCACCACAGGAGCAGGCACAGGCAACCTGCCCAGCGTAGCGCCCGCAAAGCGAACCTTCAAATCCCCGTCCTGCGAGTAGGGCTGCAACTGCAACGAAAAATAGAGCGGATGCCCTTCGAGGGATTGCTCCATCACGAAGTCCAGGTTCCCCTCGCCCAGCTTCACAAAACAACGCTTGAACTCTGTATGAATGCCCAAAAGGCCAGCCACCGGGACGAGCTTCACATTTTCCAAAAGAAACCGGTTGATCGACTCCTCGCTACCCATCCAAGCCCCTCCCGGCGTGGTCGAAGCCTTGCGGAAAAAAGAGGCCAACGCAGCCGAGGCGGCGGCATCTTTTTCCACCGCAGGACGAATCACCCCGGGCGGCTGGGAGACGAGGTAAATTCCAAACACCAACCCAGCGAGCAACGCCCAGAAGAGGAGATTGAAAAACAGGCTCGCGAAAGTCCCAATGGAAGCCGACGGCTTTCGAGGCAGGGACTTTTTCGGGGCGGGAATGCTGGACAGCGCCGGCGCGGAGGCTCCGGCTTTGGTGACACTCGAAACGGCCGGCAACCCCTGAACAGATGCCGGAAGCCGCTGCCCGCATTCCAGGCAGAACACACGCGTGTCGTCATTCTCTGTCTTGCAAGCGTCGCAAACCTTCATGCCTTGGGTGTGGATGCCGGAGCAGCGGCAGGCGCTGCTGCGGGCGCGGCGGGTTTCGATTCGGTTTTGGCCGATCCACCATCGCCGCTGTCCTTCTTGGCGGCCTGTTTGTAGCCCTCGCTGCGATAGTCTGTGATGTAGAACCCCGACCCCTTGAAAATAAGTCCCGCGCCTGTTCCCAAGAGGCGGCGCACCTTGCCGTGCCCCCATGTTTCCATAAGGCATGAACCTTCCGGACAGGTTTCAAACGCCTTGTCCTTCATGGACTGGAAGGCCTCGAAGGTTTTCCCGCACTTTTCACATTCGTAATCGTAGTTTGGCATATGCTGAAAGGCTAACAACCGGCCGTTCGCCGTGCAATAACGCGCACTTATCGCTCAATCGGCTTCGACTGGTTCTTGCGCCGCCGTTGCGCATCCGCCAGAAACTCGGCTTGCGCATCGAAAGCGACATCCCCCGCTGCCCGCTCTCGAAAACGATAGGTTCCGTCAGGCTGCATGACCTGCGCCTTCACATTGTCCCGCCAGAACCAATCCAAAATCTCCTGCACATGTTGCTTCATGCCGGGTGCCGTAACGGGAAAAACTGTTTCCACGCGGCGGAAAAGGTTTCTTGGCATCCAGTCCGAACTGCCAAGCAGGATGCGGTTCTCCCCGCCATTCACGAAATGGTAAATCCGGCTGTGCTCGAGGAAGCGGCCGACCAAGCTGCGGACTTCGATGTTTTCGCTGACTCCGGGAATGCCGACTTTGATGGCACACATTCCCCGAACGAGGAGCCGGATGGGAACGCCAGCCGCCGAGGCGCGGTAGAGGGCTTCGATGATGCCTTCCTCCACGAGCGAGTTGACCTTGGCATAAATCCCGCAAGGCCGCCCCGCCCAGGCGTGGCCGATCTCGTTTTCGATGAGTTCCTGAAAGCCCTCGTAGAGCGACCAGGGCGCCACCAGCAGCTCTTTCATCGCCGGAAAACGCGACACGCCGGTGAGGCAGTTGAAGGTTTCCGCCAGCTCGCTCGTCAATTCCTCGCGGCAGGTGAGCAGGCTGAGGTCGGTGTAGATTTTCGCCGTCGAGGGATGGTAGTTCCCCGTGCCCATGTGCGCGTAGCGGCGGATGCGCTCGCCTTCGCTGCGGATGATGAGCATGGCCTTCGCATGGGTCTTGAGCCCGGTCACGCCATACACGACATCCACCCCCGCCTCGCGCATCATGCGCGCCCATTGGATGTTCGCCGCCTCGTCGAAACGCGCCTTCAATTCAATGACGGCCGTAACCTGCTTGCCGTTCCTCGCGGCTGTAATCAACGCCTGCACGATCGGCGAGTCCGAACTGGTGCGGTAGAGCGTTTGCTTGATCGCCAACACCTGCGGATCCTCCGCCGCCTGCGCGAGAAAATCCACCACCGTCTGGAAGCTGTCATACGGATGGTGCAGCAGGATATCCCCCTTTCGAATATGGAAAAACAAATCCGCTTCCGTATCCAACGAAACCACCGAGCAAGGCGTGAAGCGCTTGTAGCGCAGATCGGGACGGTCCAACTGCAAGGCCAGCGGCATAAGGCGCGAGAAGTTGAGCGGGCCATCAATCCGGAAAACATCCTCCTCCTCGAGGTTGAAAATCTCCAGCAAGCGCCGCAGGACATGATCGGGGCAATCTTGTTTCACCTCGAGCCGCACGGCCGCGCCGCGCTTGACCTTGCGCAACTCCTCCTCGATCGCATGGAGCAGATTGCTGGCCTCCTCCTCGTCCACATAGAGGTTGCTGTTGCGCGTGACCCTGAAGAGGTGCGCCCCCTTCACCGTCACACCCCGGAAAAGCGACTGCACATGCGCCTGGATGATGTTTCCCAGAAAAACATAATCGTCGCCATCGACCTTCGATGAAAACGGCACCACACGCGGCAGAATGCGCGGGGCCTGCACGACGGCGATATCCGTGCTCAAGTCCTCGCCCTCCAACTCCACAATCACATTCAGGCTCTTGCTCAGGAGCTGCGGAAAGGGATGCGCGGGATCCACCGCCAATGGCGTGAGAACCGGATAAACCGTCTCGCGGAAAAACTTCTCGAAATGCTCGCGCTCGGACAGCGGAACCTCAGGGTAGTTGTGAAAACGGATTTTCTCGCGCTCGAGCGCGGGAGCGATGTGCTCGCGCCAGCAACGGTATTGGTCGTCCACCATTTTTCTGGCACGCACACTGATTCGCGCCAGCGTCTCCGAGGCCGAGAGTCCATCCGGCCCGCAGTCGGTCGAGTTGGTTTGTTGCTGCTGCTTGAGTCCGGCCACACGAACTTCAAAAAATTCATCCAAATTGGAGCTGACGATGCAGAGAAACTTCAAGCGCTCGAGAAGCGGATTCGTTTCGTCAAACGCCTGGTCGAGCACCCGCTGGTTGAATTCCAGCCAGCTCAACTCGCGATTGATGAAATTGTTTTTGTTCGAGAAATCCGTGGTCATAGAAAGACCGCTGTGGGCGCGCGGCACCGCATCCTCATCCCAGGATGGGATTACTGCTACTCGCGGGAGCGGACTTTCGCAAGAATCGTGTCATCCCCCCAAGCGCCTGCGGTTTGACGCCGCCACTGTGTCTCCTTATGGTCGATCCCATGAAAGGCAACGGTAGAAGGGTGCTGCTCGGAATGAGTGGCGGAGTGGATTCCAGCGTGGCGGCGGCGCTTTTGCAGCGCGATGGATGGGAGGTCATCGGCGTCACGATGAAAGTCTGGCCGCAGGATTGCATCTCGCGCGCGGAGGACAAATGCTGCGGACCCTCGGCCATCGCCGATGCGCGCGGCGTCGCCCACAAACTCGGCATCCCGCACTATGTTGTCGATGAGGCGGACAACTTTGAAAAAATCGTCATCGATTATTTCGCCAGCGAATACAAAAAGGGCCGCACGCCGAATCCCTGCGTGATGTGCAACGAACACCTCAAATTCGGCAACCTCCGCACCAAAGCCCGCTCGCTCGGGGCGGATTTCATCGCCACCGGTCACTACGCGATCATCGACCACCACGAGAACCACGCCGTGCTCCGAAAAGGCCGCGACGCCCGCAAGGACCAGTCGTATTTCCTCTTCAGCCTCGGCCAGGACCAACTCCAACACGCCCTCACTCCGCTGGGAGGAATGGAAAAACCCGAAATCCGCGAGATCGCACGGGAACTCGGTCTGAAGGTCGCCGACAAAGTGGACAGCCAGGAAATCTGCTTCGTGCCGGGCAATGACTACAAGGCGTTCCTGCGCGGACACCTCGGCGAGGAGGAATTCCACAAGGGCGGCATTTACGACACGAAGGGCAACTTCATCGCCGACCACGAGGGCATTGAAATGTTCACCATCGGCCAGCGCAAGGGCCTCCCCGGCGGCTCCCCGCGCCCACGCTATGTCATCGACATCGACCCGCAGACCCATCGCGTCATCGTCGGCGACGAGGAGGATCTCGTGCGCGAGGGCTTCGAAGTGGACCGCACAAACTGGCTGCGAGGCGAACCCTCCGGCGGCGAACGCATCACGGTGAAAATCCGCTACGCCCATCCCGGCACCGAAGCCACTGTGGAAGCCCTTCCCGGCGGCAAGGCCCGCATACAACTCGACACCCCGCAGCGCGCGATCACCCCCGGACAGGCGGCGGTGTTCTACGACGGCGATGTCGTCGTCGGCGGGGGATGGATCACCCGCGAACCAGCCCCCGTGGCGGCATGATCCTCTTCGCCGTCACGACACTCCCCGACGAGGCGGTGGCGGCAGGGATCGTCCGCCAGCTTGTCGAAAAAAAAGCCGCAGCCTGCGGCACAATCATTCCGGGAGCACGCTCGATTTACCGATGGAAGGACGCCATCGAGGATTCTCCCGAAGCGATTGTCATTTTCAAAATCCCACGGAGCCGCGCGGCCACCTTCCAGTCCGAACTCCGCGCGCTCCATCCCTACGAGACCCCGGAGATTGCCATTTTTGAACCCGAACGCGTTTCCCAGGCTTATGCCGACTGGGTTCTCAAGAGCTGCAGCACCTCATGAAAAATTCCATCCTCATCTTCGGCGACCAACTCACCCTCCAAAACACAGCTCTCGAGGCCGGCTGCTGCGGCAAGGATGTCGTCTTCATGGCCGAGGCGAGGGATTCCGGAAAGGCGCATAAAATCAAACGGGTCTTTCAATTCACCGCCATGCGCGAGTTCGCAGCCCAGCTGCGTGAAAACGGCTGGCAGGTGGATTACCGGAAAATGGACGAGACACCTTCTTTGATTGAGGCCTTGAAAGACCATCTGAAAAGCCATCGCCCGGATGCGCTCCTCGTCATGGAGCCGAACAACTGGTCGCAACAGGAGATCGTGAATTCCATCGCCGAAAACGGGCTCGCGGTTGAGACCACGCCGACCTGCCAATTCGTGACCCCACGCGAGGAGTTTTTTCGTTTTGCCAAGGGCAAGAAACGACTCCTCATGGAAGCCCACTACCGCCAGGCCCGTCAAAAATCGGGCATCCTCATGCGCGACGATGGAGAGCCCGAGGGTGGTGCCTGGAACTACGATGCCGAAAACCGGAAAACCGTGCGCGATTGGAAAAAGGACGGCGCGCCCAAGCCGCCTGCGGCAATGACCCTGAATCGCAATCCGAGTCCGGTCGCAGCGCAGGTCACGAAATGGTTTCCTGAGGATGTCGGCCGAGCGGAGGATTGCTGGCTGCCGACCACGCGTGATGCCGCACTCGAAGCGCTCCGGAAATTCATCGAGACCCGCCTGCCACTCTTCGGCGACTACCAGGATCTCATGCTGCAAGACTCGCCCACGATGTTCCACAGCCTCATCGCCGCCCCGCTGAATCTCGGCCTTCTCCTGCCGATGGAATGCGTCGCTGCAGCCGAGCGGGCCTACAAATCCGGCCACGCCCCGCTGGCGGCCGTCGAAGGCTTCGTGCGGCAGATCATCGGGTGGAGGGAATTCGTGAACGGCGTGTATTGGCTCAAAATGCCAGACTACCTGAAATCCAACGGACTCGGCGCAACACGCAAGCTGCCCGCATTTTTCTACAGCGGTGAGACGGACATGAACTGCCTGCGCTGCGTGGTCAACGAGGTCCGCGACACCGCCTACAACCACCACATCCAACGGCTCATGATCCTTGGAAATTTCCTCCTCCTCTCCGGAATCAACCCACAGGAGGCGCACGACTGGTTTTTGGAAATGTATATCGACGCGCACGAGTGGGTCATGGCCGCCAATGTCCTCGGCATGGCCCTCCACGCCGATGGCGGCTTCATGGCCACAAAACCCTACGCAGGCTCCGCTGCCTACATTTCCAAGATGGGCAACTACTGCTCCGGCTGCCGTTTCGACCCGAATAAAAAATCCGGCCCCGGCGCATGCCCCTTCAACCTCCTCTACTGGGACTTTTACGACCGCCACGCCGACCGCTTCGCTTCGAATCCCCGCACGAGCATGATGGTCAGCTCCTGGCGCAAACGCCCGGAGGCCGAGCGCGAGACCATACGCCGCGAGGCGGCGAAGTTTTTGGCGGGGCTGACATGATTGACCCGGTTGACCGCATTGACAGTTGGGGCTGCGCTTTGTGACGGGAAATTTACAGAGGTGGGTTTGAACTTCGATGTTGGTGGCAGGAAATTTTTCTCCTATGGCTGAACTTTTTGACAAACGGGGTGGTTTCCGGCGGCTTCATTCCTTCACCTTGGCAACGATTGTGCAGGTTGAGACCCTTCGGTTTTGCCGACGGTTTCTGACGCATGACTCCCGCGAGGCGGAGAAGAAGTTTTACGATCCGAAGGGCCGTCAATACGACCAAATGACCCAAGCCGCGCGCAGCGGGCGGCAAAATATCATCGAAGGCTCCGAGCGCTCTGCGACATCGAAAGACACCGAGATGAAACTCACCGATGTCGCGCGGGCGAGCCTGAGCGAACTGCGCGGCGACTACGAGGTTTTCATCCTCGACCGGGAGGAAGTCCCTTGGTCGGTTCACTCGCCCGAGGCCAAGGCCCTGAACGCCATTTCCCTCGACGATACGCCGTTCTCCGACGACATGGTCCACGAGTCGGCAAAACACGCCCTGAAGCAGCGCAAAAAGTATGCCCGCTGGCTTGACTCCCACGATGCCGTGGTCGTGGCAAACGCGCTGCTCCTCCTCATCGGACGCGCGCTCAACATGCTGAAAAACCAAATCGAAGCGCAGGGAAAAGCTTTTGAGGAGACAGGCGGCTTCAGCGAGCGCCTCATGACCAAACGCCTCGAAGCCCGCGAAAAAAGCAAGTCACCCTCGCCAGAGTGCCCGCAATGCGGCAAGCCCATGCGCGAACGCCAATCGGCCAAAGGCCCCTTTTGGGGCTGCTCCGCCTACCCCGAGTGCAAAGGCACGCGAAAGGTGTGAGGAACCTCATTGACCAAATTGACCTCACTGACGCACCGTCAATGAAGTCAACAAAGTCAACGAGGTCACCTCACGCCGGCTTCTTCGCCGTGCTCTGAATATAAAGCTCCCGCAACTGCTTGAAATCCGCCTCCGCAGGCGACTGCGTCATCATCTCAACGCCACGGTTGTTCTTCGGAAACGCGATCACATCGCGGATACTATCCTCGCCCGCGATGAGCATGACCAAGCGATCCAAGCCAAGAGCGATACCGCCGTGCGGTGGCGCGCCGAATTTGAAGGCCTTCAAGATATGCCCGAAGAGGAGTTGTTGTTTCTCCTCGTTGACGCCCAGAACGCTGAACATCTTCGACTGGAGATCAGACTCGTGGATTCGCAGGCTGCCGCCGCCAACTTCCACGCCATTGAGAACGACATCGTAGGCCACGGCGCGGATTTTGCCGTATTCGCCGGCTTCGAGCAGCGGGAGGTCGTCCGCGCAAGGACGCGTGAACGGATGATGCACGGCGTTCCATTTCTGCTCCTCTTCGCTCCAGGCAAGGAGCGGAAAATCGACGACCCACAGGAAATTAAGGGCGGTCGATCCCTTGAGGGTATCCAGCATTTCGGCAACGCGCAGGCGCACGCGGCCGAGGGTTTCACAGGCGGTTTCCCATTTGTCGGCACCGAATAAAATGAGGTCGCCTTCTTTGATGGCGAGGCGCTCGGTGAGGGCGGCTTTTTCGGCATCGGTGAAGAATTTGACGATCGGCGATTTCCACTCGCCATTCTCGACTTTGATGAACGCGAGGCCTTTTGCCCCGGCTTGCTTGGCGAGCTCGGTGAGGTTTTCGATTTGGCCTGTGGTGATGCACGCGAGACCGGAGGCATTGATCGCCTTCACGACTCCACCGCCATCGAGCGCGCCACGGAAGACCTTGAACTGCGTGTCGCGGAAAATGTCGCCGAGGTCGGTGATTTCCATGCCGAAGCGAGTGTCCGGCTTGTCGCTGCCGAAGCGGTCCATCGCCTCCTTGTAGGTCAGGCGTGCGAACGGCGTGGGAATTTCAATGCCTTTGGTCTCGCGGAACACGGCCGCGAGGACTTTTTCCATGAGGCCGAGAATATCGTCCTGCGTGATGAACGAGGCCTCGACATCGAGCTGGGTGAATTCCGGCTGACGGTCGGCGCGGAGATCCTCGTCGCGGAAGCAGCGGGCGACTTGGAAATACTTTTCCACACCGGCAACCATGAGGAGTTGCTTGTATTGCTGCGGGGCCTGCGGAAGCGCATAGAAGGCTCCGGGAGTGAGGCGGGAGGGAACAAGAAAATCGCGGGCACCTTCGGGTGTGCTCTTCGAGAGGATCGGCGTTTCGATTTCGAGGAAGCCCTCGGAGTCCATGACATCGCGCATGGTTTTCACAACGCGGTGGCGCAGGCGCAGGTTGCGGCCCATTTGCTCGCGGCGGAGATCGAGGTAGCGGTAGGTGAGACGGAGGTCTTCGTTGGAAACCTTGTCGTCGAGCTGGAATGGCAGCACCTCGGCGGCGTTCAGGATGTCGAGCGCGGAGGCGACGACTTCAATCGCGCCGGTGGCGAGCTTCGC
>JBJTGE010000326.1:0-3053 GCA_046093785.1 Spartobacteria bacterium | reverse complement strand
CAATTACTTACAGTAACGTATGTGTTAGAACGATACAGTGATCACATAATTTGTAAAAGAAAGGGTGAAAGGCTTCATCAAATTTTTCCTGACAATTCCTGACAAACTTTTCTCAACTTTGGCAAACTTGGAGCAACTCGCAAATTTTTAGAGGAAGCCCGCAGAAGCCGATTTTCATGCGGTTCTCGAAGGGAAAAGTGGAGGAGAAAAAAACGAGCGGGTGAAGGGAATCGAACCCTCGTATGCAGCTTGGGAAGCTGCCGTTCTACCATTGAACTACACCCGCAGAGGATGGCGTTTTTTTAACAATAGCGCCGAATGTTTCCAAGGCAAATCAACACCCGGCGACGTTTACTGCGACTTGGCGGATATGGGGTGCGCGGCGGTGTTCGAAGAGGAAAATGCCCTGCCAGGTTCCGAGGACCATGCGGCCTTCGGAGACGGGGATGACTTCGCTTGTGCGGGTTAGTGACATACGGATGTGGGAGGTCATGTCGTCGGGTCCCTCGAGGGTATGGCTGTAGCCGTCGGCGTCTTCGGGGACCAGTCGCTCGAAGAATTTTTCGAGGTCACGCGATGCGGTGGGGTCGGCATTTTCAAAGATGACAAGGCTCGCGCTCGTGTGACGAACGAACACCGTGACCACGCCGTCTTGAACGGGTGTGCCTTGGAGAGCATTCCTGACTTGGGCTGTGATTTCGTAGAGGCCTTTTCCACGCGTTGAAACATCAAAAAACAAAGTCTTCGATTTCATGTGGCGAAGCATACCGGCGTGACAGGCTTCGGGAAGTGTCTTTGCAAAGGCCGCAGGTTTTTTCAGCAAACAAGATTTACCCGAGAAGCCGATTGAATCGCGGGCGAATCCTTGCACAATGCCGCGCGTCATGTCCGAACTGCATAAAGCCTACGAACCGCAAGCCGTCGAAGATAAATGGTATTCCTGGTGGATTGAGAATGGTCTCTTCACCGCAGATCCGGCTTCGCCAAAACCCGCCTACTCGATCGTCATCCCGCCGCCGAATGTGACCGGCGTTCTCACACTGGGACATGTTCTCAACAACACGCTTCAGGACATCCTTGCCCGCCGGGCGCGCCAGACTGGGCATGAGGTTCTCTGGCTTCCGGGCACGGATCACGCCGGCATCGCCACGCAGACCGTGGTGGAGCGGAAACTGCGGAAAGAGGAGAAAAAGACCCGCCACGATCTCGGCCGCGACGAGTTTCTCAAGCGTGTCTGGGAGTGGAAGGAAAAGCACGGCGGCATAATCATCAACCAACTCAAAAAGCTCGGTTGTTCCTGCGACTGGACGCGCGAGCGCTTCACGATGGACGACGCCTACGCGCGCAAGGTGCAGGAGGTTTTTGTCGATCTTCATGCCAAGGGGATGATCTACCGTGGCAAGCGGATGGTGAACTGGTGCCCCGTCTCGCTCACAGCTTTGAGCGACGAGGAGGTCATTCCGAAAAACCAGAAAGGATTTTTCTACCACTACAAGGTCGAGGTCGTGGAAAAACCCGGCACCTATCTGGAAATCGCCACCACCCGTCCGGAGACGATCATGGCGGATGCCGCCGTGGCGGTGAACCCCAAGGATCCCCGCTACACCGCGCTCATCGGACTCCATGTGCGCCGTCCCCTCCCCGCCGGTGTGGAAGCCCTGCTGCCGATCATCGGCGACGAGGCGGTCGATTTTGAATTCGGCACGGGTGTCTTGAAGGTGACTCCCGCACACGACAAGACCGACTATGAGATCGGCCTCCGCCACAATCTGCCTGTCGTTGATATTTTCAATCCCGACGCCACGCTGAACGATCTCGCAGGCGAGGAATTTTCAGGTCTCGACCGCTTTGAAGCCCGCACAAAGGCGGTGGACAAACTTCGCGAACTCGGGCTCCTCGTGAAAGAAGAACCCCACGAAAACAATGTCGGCTTCAGCGAACGCGCCGATGTGCCGATCGAGCCCCGCCTTTCCGAGCAATGGTTTTTAAGATATCCTAAAACCATTGAAGCCCGCGACGCCGTGCGGAAGCACCTCATCCGCTTCTTTCCCGACCGCTGGGAGAAGGTCTACGATCACTGGCTAGAAAACATTCAGGACTGGTGCATTTCCCGTCAACTCTGGTGGGGGCATCGCATTCCAGTTTGGAATAACAACAATGTAGGACAGGCGTCCCGCCTGTCATCCGAAGCCAATTGCGGGCGGGACGCCCGCACTACATTTCCACCGATCCACTTTGACGAACTTGGCGAATTCCAAATCACCCAGCGCCACCTGCCTCATTGGGAGCAACCCGGCGCGACCTACTCCGTCACCTTCCGCCTCGCCGATTCCCTTCCCGAATCCAAAGTCACGGAACTCCGCCATGAGCGGAATCTCTGGCTCGCAAATGCCCCTCAAAATCTCACTGAAGAGGACCACAAAACCTTCAACCTCCTTTTCAGCCAAAAGATCGAGCAATGGCTGGACGCTGGTATGGGTTCCTGCCTCCTCAAAGAGGACGCCGCATCCGATATCGTCGAAAAAGCCCTTCGCCACTTTGACAAGGAGCGCTACGACCTCCTCGCGTGGTCTATCATGCCGAACCATGTCCATGTGGTTTTCACTCCCAAATCAGGCCACTTGCTCAAGGAAATCCTCCACTCCTGGAAATCCTTCACCGCCCACGAACTCAACAAGCTCATCGGAAACACTGGCGCTGTCTGGCTCAATGAAACCTACGACCATTTTATCCGGAATGACGAGGAACTCTGGCAAACGATCGACTATGTCGAATCCAACGCCACCCGCGCGGGCCTAAAAAACATCCGCCAATCCCACGTAGGACAGGCGTCCCGCCTGTCACCTGAAGCCGATTGCGGGCGGGACGCCCGCACTACATCCGTCCGCTGCCAGATCGTGTCGCCTGGCGATGGTTGGGTGCAAGACTCTGATGTGCTCGACACCTGGTTCTCCTCGTGGCTGTGGGCGCATGAGACGATGGAATCCGCCGCGCTGGCGAAGTTCTTCCCGACCAGCGTGCTGGTCACTGGCCCTGACATCATCTTTTTCTGG
>JBJTGE010000325.1:0-5073 GCA_046093785.1 Spartobacteria bacterium | reverse complement strand
CCGTCGCTGATATCCATCATGGCGGAGGGGCGGATGTTTTTTGCGAGCCATTGGCCTTCTTGGAGGCGGGGGGTGAAGTTGAGGTGGTGGCCTGCGATGGAGCCGCCGAGTTGTCCGGTGACGAAGAGGATGTCGCCGGGGTTTCCTCCCGAGCGGGTGAGCAGTCGCTTGGAGTCGATGTGTCCGGTGAGCATGACGGAGACGGCGATGCCGTGTTGTTGGCGGGACATTTCGCCGCCGGCGATGGTAACGCCAAAGCGGCGGGCGGCGCGGCCGAGACCACGGTAGAATTTTTTCCAGTAGGCGGAATCGAGGTCAGGGGGCGAAAAAAATGTGATGAGAGCCTGGGCGGGTGTGCCTCCCATGGCGGCGATGTCGCTCAATGGACGGCAGAGCGCCTTCCAGCCTACTTTGGCGGGATCATGCGAACGGAGAAAATGAACATCCTCTGCGATGCAATCCGTTTTGAGCAGGATGAGCGTGCCGGGTTTTCCGCATTTAATGGCGGCGCAGTCATCACCCGGGCCGAGTGGTTGATCCTGCGGAACGGGCACGAGGCGGAGGAGTTCGTGCAAAAGTTTGTCCTCGGCGCAGAGTTTCATTTCATGAGGTCGGGCCACTGGAGTGTGGCGTAGATGCTGAGTCCGTTGAAGGCCGCGTGCAGAAGGATAGGAGCCCAGAGCGAGCCGGTTTTTTCATATAAAAGCGAGAGGCCCACGGCCAAAATCAACAGGCCGGCAAGCGATGGGATGTGTCCATGGATGAGGGCGAACAAAATGGAGGTGGTGGCTATGGCCACAAATCTCCCGCCCGTTTGCCTGAGGAACCCGTAGAGACATCCTCGAAAGACGAGTTCCTCGGTGATGGGCGCGGCGATGACGGCAATGAGAATGACTGAGAGGCGGTCGCGGAGGCTCTGGTGTTCGAGAAGGAAGTAAACGATCGGCTGCGGTTCGGTTTGTGGTCCGGAGAGGGAGTAACCGATCCACTGCACGGCGTAGATCGGCGGGAGGACTAGAGCCAGAGTTGCGATGACGGCGACGAGTCCTTCACGCCAAGACATCCAGCGCAACCCGAATGCGTCGATGGGATTTATATTTCGAAAGACGAGAAATCCGACGAGGAGGAGAATGATGGAGGCGTAGAGAGCGAGTGCCGACTCGATGGCCTTCAAGTCAATCCGGCCGGGAGGACCAGTGAAGGAGGGAATAGCCATCAAAAGAAAGAAAAGAACGATTCCAGATGAGAGAAGGGATTCCGGCCATTTCCAAACTTGCGCGGGGAAGGAATCCCCATGTGCCAAAGCCGACCGCGCGGCTTGCGAAGCCACCTTCAGGTAGATGAGCCCGAGGAGGAGCAGGATGGCGATTTTCAGAGACTCCATGGTCAAACGATACCCTCCGATTCAGCAACCTCGAGCAGCTAAGGTGCGGTCACTCCTCGTTGGCAAGTGAGGCTGTGATAAAGGCCTTGAAGAGCGGATGCGGGGCGTTGGGTTTGGATTGGAACTCGGGGTGGTATTGGCAGGCCAGATACCACGGGTGGTTCTTGAGTTCCACCAACTCGACAAGGCTGCCATCGGGTGATGTTCCGGAAATGACAAGCCCTTTTTCCTCGAGGAGCTGGCGGTATTTCATGTTGAACTCGTAGCGGTGGCGATGGCGCTCGGAGGCTTCGAGTTTTCCATAGACCTGATGGGCGTGGGAGCCTTCCAGGAATTTGGTCTGCCAGGTGCCAAGGCGCATGGATCCTCCCTTGTCGGTGACTTCTTTTTGCTCCTCAAGGATGGCAATGACGGGATGTTTGGTATCGGGGTCGAACTCCGTGCTGTTGGCACCCTCGAGGCCGCAAACATTGCGTGCGAATTCGATAGTGGCCACCTGCATTCCAAGGCAGAGGCCGAGAAAAGGCGTTCGGGACTCGCGGGCGTAGCGGGCGGCTTTGATTTTGCCCTCGACGCCACGGTCACCGAAACCTCCGGGAACCAAGACACCGGCGACGCCTTGCAGATACTTTTCAGCTCCCTCGACCTCGATATCTTCTGCATCCACGAGCACGAGATCGATGCCGCAATCGTTGGCCGCTCCAGCGTGGGTGAGGGATTCGTAGATGCTTTTATAGGCATCCTGAAGCTCGATGTATTTTCCGACGATCGCGATGCGAACGCGTTTTTTTGGGGAGATGACGCGCTGAACAAAGCGCTTCCAGTCGGTGAGTTTGGGTTCCTTGGTTTCGAGATTGAGAAGGCGGCAGACTGTGGAATCGAGGCCTTCGTCGCGAAGATTGAGCGGCGCTTCGTAGATCGTGTGGTCGACATCACCCGCTTCCACCACGGCATCCAAGGGAACATTGCAGAAGAGGGACAATTTTTGCCGGACATCCTGATCCAGCGGCATCTCGGTGCGGCAGATCAGAACCTGAGGTTGGAGGCCGATCTCGCGGAGTTTTGCGATGCTTTGCTGGGTGGGTTTGGTTTTGAGTTCACCCGCCGCCTTGATGAATGGCACGAGGGTGACATGCATGATAATCGCGTTGCCTGTGCCCGCCTCGAGGATGAATTGGCGGATGGCTTCGAGAAAAGGAAGCCCCTCAATGTCGCCGGTGGTTCCGCCTATTTCAGTGATGACGACATCCGCTCCGGAGTTCACGCCGACCTCGCGGATGCGGTTTTTGATTTCATCGGTGATGTGGGGGATGACTTGAACGGTCTTTCCGAGGTAGTCGCCACGGCGTTCCTTCGCGAGGACGGTCTCGTAGACTTGGCCGCTGGTGAGGTTGTTTGAGCGGGTGAGGACGCAATTCGTGAAGCGCTCGTAGTGGCCGAGGTCGAGGTCTGTCTCGGCACCGTCGGCCAAAACATAGACCTCGCCATGCTGGAAAGGATTCATCGTGCC
Source organism: Spartobacteria bacterium (assembly GCA_046093785.1). Lineage (GTDB taxonomy): Bacteria > Verrucomicrobiota > Verrucomicrobiia > Chthoniobacterales > Terrimicrobiaceae > UBA967. The sequence continues at coordinate 2,179 of JBJTGE010000325.1, read as the reverse complement.
GGGGTCGACATTGAGGTAGGGGTCGAGCTTTTGGAGGACAACTTTAAGACCCCGGAGCTCAAGCAGCGTGCCGAGTGATGCCGCCGCCAACCCTTTTCCCAGAGAACTCACAACACCGCCGGTCACGAAAATATACTTCATGGACGGAAAGATTATCCTCTCCGGATGGAAAATCCAGCCTCCCGATTGCGACGGTTTATTTGGGTTTGACATCAAAAGATCGAGCGCGCCGGGTCTTGTCAAAAGCGCTGCAATCTTGGAGTAAAGAGCCAGTATGAATCCGAGACCCATCCTTGAACCGCCAGGCGGAGAAAAGAAAGTCCTCCTGCACTCGTGCTGCGCGCCGTGTTCCGGCGAGGTCATGGAAGCGATGGCCGCCTCGGGGATTGATTACACGATTTATTTTTACAACCCGAACATCCATCCGAGGGAGGAATACGAGCTGCGCAAATCGGAAAACATCCGCTTCGCCGAGAAGGAGGGCATCCCCTTTATCGACGCGGACTATGATACGGACAACTGGTTCGCCCGCGCGAAGGGGTTGGAGTGGGAGCCGGAGAAAGGCGCCCGCTGCACGAAGTGCTTCGACATGCGTTTTGAAAGAACAGCCCTCTACGCACACGAGAATGGATTCCCGGTCATCACGAGCTGTCTGGGCATTTCCCGCTGGAAGGACATGGATCAGATCAACGGATGCGGCGAGCGCGCGGCGGCAAAATATCCCGGCATCAGTTACTGGACATTCAACTGGCGCAAGGGCGGAGGGGCCCAGCGGATGTTGGAGATTTCAAAGCGTGAAAATTTTTATCAGCAGGAATACTGCGGCTGCGTTTACTCGCTTCGCGACACCAACAAGTGGCGACTTGCCAACGGACGCGAAAAAATCGAGATGGGCGTGAAGTTTTACGGTCAACCGGAAGCCTGAATCTTTCAGGCATTCGCCCGCAGGCTGTAAAACTCGTAGCTGTCCACCAGCGCCAGCCAACTGGCCTCGATGATATTGTCCGAGACTCCCACGGTGCCCCAGGTTGTGTGGCCATCGGTTGAAACAATCAGCACGCGGGTCTTGGCAGCAGTGCCTCGTGTGCCGTCGATAATGCGGACTTTGTAGTCGGTGAGGCGGACCTGATCGATCCAGTTGTAAAAAGGCCGCAGAGCCTTGCGCAGGGCGGCATCGAGGGCGTTCACGGGGCCGTCGCCCTCTTCAACTGTGTATTCGGGGCGGCCGGAGGCGTGGAGTTTGACGGTGGCTTCGCAGGTCGTGAACTCGTGCTGGTTCGATTGACGGAAAGAGCAGTGGTATTCGTTCAGATCGAAGAGCGGAGTGTGGCGGCCCAGCGTGCGGCGGATGAGGAGTGCGAAGGAGGCATCGGCTGCCTCAAACTCGTAGCCTTGCGCTTCGATCTCCTTCACTTTTTTCAAGATCGCCGAGACTTCGGGTGCCCCCTTTTGGAATGCGAATCCGAGCTCGGCGGCTTTCGCCAGAATATTGCTCTGGCCTGACATGTCGGAGACAAGAATCGTCTGGGAGTTGCCGACGAGTGAAGGATCCATGTGCTCGGAGGTGCGGGAGATTTTTTGCACGGCATGGACATGGAGACCGCCTTTGTGCGTGAAGGCCGCCGTGCCGACATAGGGTGCCCGGATATCCTGCGGCACATTCGCCAACTCGTCCACGAAGCGGGAAACCTCGCGCAGTGCCGTGAGATCAGGCACGCAGGGGATTCCCATTTTGACCTGCAAAGTGGGAATAATGGTCGTGAGGTTGCAATTTCCCACGCGTTCGCCGTAGCCGTTGATTGTTCCCTGAACCTGACAGGCCCCAGATTCGATGGCAGCGAGGGCGTTTGCCACACCGAGACCGCAGTCATTGTGGGTGTGGATGCCGACGGGGCACTTGAGATCGGCTATCACTGCCGTGGTGATGCGGTGGATTTCACCGGGAAGGGTTCCACCATTTGTGTCGCAGAGCACGAGCAAGTCCGCCCCGGCATCCCTCGCGGCACGGAGTGTTTTCAAGGAATACTCCGGATTGTCTTTGTAGCTGTCGAAAAAATGCTCGGCGTCGTAGAAGACCTCGCGGCCGTGCTTTTTGAGGTGGGCCACCGTGTCGGCGATCATGGAGAGATTCTCCTCGGCAGTGACATTGAGAACCTCTGTGACATGCAGGAGCCATGTC
>JBJTGE010000324.1:0-17005 GCA_046093785.1 Spartobacteria bacterium | reverse complement strand
CGGAAATGGCATTGCCAATATCAAAAACACCGCTCTCGCGCGTGGCGGGCACGAGGTCGCGCACATCGCGCTCGCCAACGGGGTGGCCGGGACCAAAGGCCGTCTCGATTTTGTCGAGTTCGCTGTGGAGCTGCGCGGAATCAAGCCCCACGCGGGCGGCGAGCACTTCCAAGGCATCAGCCGAAATTTTCAGCCCGCGCGCACGCACCTGTTGCATCGTCCAGGCGATGATCTCCTCCTCGCCCGCGCCGAAGCCCAGCGTGGGGCTTGATTCCGCGCAGCTCCACAGCGAACTCGACAAAATCGAGACGGCCTTTGGTCCCGGCCACCCCGTTGGCGAGCGCGATGTGCGCGACCTCGTGCCCGCCACACGCGAGAGCGGTGTTTTTGATATCGGCAATGCCATTTCCGCCCGCAACCTGCCGCTCGCCCTTGAAACGCTGGACCACCTTTTTTATCAAGGCGAGAAAGGCGTTGGCATTCTCCTGGCATCCATCGTTCCCACCGTTCGAAACCTCCTCCTCGCAAAAAGCCTGCTCATCCGCCACAAGCTCCGTCCGCCCGCCGAGGCCCATTATTTCACAAGCACCCTCGCCAAGCTGCCGAGCGAGGAAACGGATTTTCTACCCCGCAAAAAAGACGGCACCATCAACGCCTACGGTCTCGGCGTGGCCGCCAAAAGCTCCGTCCACTATGAGCTTGAGGAACTCCAGCGCGCCTTCCACGCATGCGCCGATGCCAACCTCCAACTCATCACCAGCCAAGGCGCGGAGGATGTTGTCCTGACCCGCCTTCTCATTGGCTTTATGGGCAGGCCGGAAGCTGTCAGGGCTCCGGAGGCGTGATTCCCCGGGCGGCGAAGTATTGGCGCAGAAACTCGATGTCCCCCCGGTCCTTCTCCCGAGCGGCGCGGCATTTCATGCGCCATAGCAACTCGGGGCTCGCGAAGGGAATCGGAACGCCGTCGATCTCGTGCACGACCACACTCTGCGAGGCTTCGTGATAGTCGATGCCCGAGGCCTTTGCCATGAGGTCCACGAGAATTTCATCGGCTACACGGACGACGGTGTATTTTTCGACATCTCCGGCATCCAGCTCCCTCACACACCCGTCGGGAAGCGTGGCCAAGGCATCGAAAACCCGCGCTTCGTTTTCAAGCTCGGCATCGATGAGGATGTCGATGTCGCCGGTGGTTCTGGGATAGCCCGCCAAAATCACAGCAAATCCTCCGACCACCATGAAACTTGCCCCCCGTTGCTGAAGCTGGCGGCAAAGTTCGACCAAATCGCCGCGCTCCGGGGATCGAGGAATCAGCTCTCCTGTTTCCGGGTCAATTGGTCCATCAGCCATTGGTCTGCCTCCTCATGCGAATGAAAGCGAAAAACGCCTTTGGGATACCTTGCACGGGAAAAACCATTCAAACTCGATTGGAGTCCCATTGCGTATTGGACATAATCGCTCTCCGTGATTTTGGAACGCCTTCCAACGACTTTTCCCACTGGGTCTTCGATATTGATGACCGGTTTCACGGATCAGAACCTACGCTTCTGAAAAGCCCGCCGCAAGGTGCAAAAAATGCGCCTCACACCACTGGCTGTATGCTTTTGAATCTTTGGACAGTGGCGCGGTAGCGACCGGTCCCGGGGATCAGCCTACGCACTCCATGTCTACGGCCTGACAAGTCGCGCCCGCTCTCCGATCCGTAGGCTCTACGAGCTGGAGGCCCTCGGGTGCCGTCGGGTGCGCCCCGCGCCCGACATGGAGAACTTCGAGCGGCCTCTGGCCGGAATTTTCATAGATTCCAGATCCCACCGACAATCCCACCGGCAAGCACCCTCACGCCAAGCGCGCCTTGGCGTCGGCGGCGAGATTTTTCCAGAGGCTCGCGAGCGAGGCGGTAACGGATTCGCGCGCGGCAGCGACTTCGGCGGGGGTGAAAGATTTTCCGGCTTCGGGAGTTTGCGCGGCGAACATGTAGTATTTGATCTTCGGCTCGGTGCCCGAGGGACGCACCGCCACGCGGCGGCGGTCGGCGAGCGTGATCATGAGCATTGCCTCGGCGGGAATGCGGTCGCCTTCGATGTCGTGGATCGTGTCGGTGGCGAAATTCAAAAGGCCTGTGACCTTGGCTCCATCGATCTCGGCGGGCGGGTTGGCAGCATAGGAGGCGACGAGTTTTTTGATTTGGGCGGCACCCTCGGCGCCATCCATCGTGAGCGATTCACCACGCTCGAGGTAAACGCCAAACTCCGCGAAGATGCGGTCGAGCAGGCCGACGAGTGTGAGGCCCTGCGATTTCGCGTAGGCGGCGGCCTCGGCGATGAGGACGGCGGCAGAGTTGCCATCCTTGTCCCTCACGAAATCCGATGCGCTGTAGCCGTAGCTTTCCTCGCCGCCGAAGACATAGAAGCTCGAGTGCTCGAGGCGCAGGCGGCGCGTCTCCTCCTCGGAGAGCGCGGTGTAATCGGGACGCAGCGCCGCCGGAATGCCGGCTTCATAGTTGCCGAGCTTCTGGCCGATGTATTTGAAACCGGTGAGCGTCTCCACGCAGCGGAGGCCGAATTTTTCCGCAATCGCCTTCTGAAGATCGGTGGTGACGAATGTCTTGATGATCACGCCGCGCGAGCCGTTTGAATCGTTGAGAATTCCGAATTCAAAAAACTTTGTTGCCCGATACCAGGCGAGGATCGAGCCAATCTGGTTGCCGCTGATGAGGTGCATTTTGCCCTCGGCATCCCGCGCGGCAATGCCCATGCGGTCGTCATCCGGGTCGGTGGCAATGACAAGGTCTGCGCCGGTGCGGTCGGCCTGCGCAATCGCCATCGTGAGCGCCTCGGCGTTTTCAGGGTTCGGCGACTTCACCGTCGGGAAGCGTCCGTCGGGAATCTCCTGCTCGGCCACGCCGTCGCATTGGAAACCCAGCCGCTTGAGCATGGGTTTGATGATCACCGCGCCCACGCCGTGCAGCGGAGTGTAAACGATCTTGAGCGAGTTCTCGCGGCGGATCAGGTCGGGATCGATCGGCAGTGTGGCAAGCCGCTCCATGTAGGCCTCATCGATTTCCGCGCCCATGGGAATGACGCGTCCGCGCTCGCCTTCCGCGACTGGCGTGTAGGTTTCACCCTCCACCGCATTCACACGGTCGATGATCGCCGTGGCATGCGGCTCCGTGACTTGGCAGCCATCTTCGAAGTAAACTTTGTAGCCGTTGTATTCCGGCGGATTGTGGCTCGCGGTGAGGTTGATGCCCGCTTGGGCCTTCACATGGCGCACGGCGAAGGACAACTCCGGCGTCGAGCGCGGACCCTCGAAAAGGTAGGCGTTGCAACCCAGATCGGTGATGATTTTTGCCGCCAACTCGGCGAACTCGCGTGAAAACAACCGCGTGTCGTGGCAGAGGCAGACGGCCGGTTTTCCCGCACGGCCGCGTTTGGCGAAATACTCCTTCACATAGTGCACAAGCCCCTGAGTGGCACGGCTGATGTTGTAGGTGTTCATCGCATTTGTGCCCACGCAGGCGAATTCCGGACGGCCCAACGGCTGCGGATTTCCCCGCTCGACTGTGGTCACCACCGCGCCGATTGTCTTGCCGCGCAGCCCGCCGGTTCCAAAGGCCAGCGTGCGAAAAAACCGGTTGTCCAACTCGCCCCAATTTCCCGCAGCAACCAGCTCCTCCACCGAAGCCCGGTCAATCGGCGAAGCGCTCTTCGAAAGCAGGCTCTCGATATTTTTAGCGGACTCGGAAAGAAGTTTTCCATCAGCGGCAGCTTGGCGGATCGTGGAGAGAAGAGGGTTCATGCGCGAAGAATTAGCATGGAGCAAAGGCGCCTGTAAATCCTGGAGAAGCCTCCGCGCGGCAAAAAATCAGGGGAGCATGGTCGTCTCGACCGTGCAGGCGCAGGGCGCTGTGTGGAAGAAAACAAACGAACCACTGACGAACTCTGATAGACACTGATTGGAAAAATGACGGCTGCTGGCCGGTGGTTTTCGATCAAAAGCGACGCCTGTCCTGCGGGTCGAGGTTTTTGCGGCAGCGACACACTAACCAATTGATCGAAAACGCTCTGTGTAATGCAATGGATTTCCGGGTTCCGTGCTGACAAAAAATGATATCCTGACAAGTGAATCTATAAGGCACAGTTTCAGCGCATGCCGTTCGAGTTCGATCCGCACAAGGAAGCGAAAGATTTGGCCAAACACGGCGTCGATTTTTCCATGGTCCTGAGGGTTTTTGAAGACCTCCAACCGTATGATCATTCCAAACCAAAATCACAGTCACGACGACCGAGGGGTTTTAACCGTGAGATTCACGATTTGCGCTGAGACGCTGCGCGTCATCGACGCTGCAAAGATGAAATTCGTGCGGAAGCCGGCCCGACCGGCGAGGATCAACATTCGCATCACGCATGAAACAATTGCGAGATTGCGCGCCCGCGCGGAGGAGGCCGGGCTGCCTTACCAAACCCTCGCCGCCAGTGTGCTACACATGGTTGGCAAGGGGGATTTGACGCTGTCCCTCTCGCGCGTTGCGTGAGGTTTCCCCGAAGTTCGGCGGGTCACGGAGTGGAAGAAAATAAACGAATCACTGATGAACACTGATGGGAAAAATGACGGTCGCCGGTCGGCGGTTGTCGATCACAGGCGAACGACCCTTGTCCTGCGGGACCAGCAATTTTTTGCTGTCACTCGACAACATTCGCACTGACGGAGCCTTGCCCTGTATGGTTTTCAAAAACTGAATCATTGGCAGCCTGGAGTTCGCGGCTACGCTCCTGTGGCCATGATGTGATCGTTTATGTTCCACGTGGAACACCAAGGCTCAAAAATGTCGCATGATGAGAAAAAATGCACTGGTGATGAAGTGGAGTGACCTTTATTCTGAGGTCATGCTTCATGTCGTGCTGGTTGAGCCGGAGATTCCACCGAATACTGGAAATATTGCGCGCCTTTGTTTGGCGGCGGGTGCGCGGCTGCATCTGGTCGAACCGCTGGGATTCTCGCTGGATGAAAAAGCGCTTCGCCGCGCGGGGATGGATTACTGGCATCTGTGTGATGTGAGGCGGTGGGCCTCCCTCGCGGAACTTCAGGCTACCGAGTCCACGGGGCGCTTCTTTTATTTTACGACCAAGGTCCAGAGGGCCTATTGGGACGAAGCCTTTCAGGATGGCGATTTTTTGGTCTTCGGGAGGGAATCACGCGGGTTGCCGGAATCCTTGCTCCATGCCAATGCCGGATCTTGCTTGACGATTCCCATGCAACCGGACGCGCGGAGCCTGAACCTGGCGACATCGGTCGGCATCGCGCTTTATGAAGCCAAGCGGCAGATTGCTTGCACGAAGTAGACCGAATCGAGAAGAATGAACCACAACCGAAAAGGCGGGAGCCTTGGAGGAAGAGCAACCGGAGGGTGGCCCCGAAGGGGCGAGTCGAGCGGGAGCGAGCGAGTCAAAGGACACAGAGGGCACGGAGGGAAGAACAGAGGTTCGGTAGCATATTTGCAAAAATATCATGCTTGATACTCTGCCACGACTTGTTTCCTCTGTGTTCCCTGAATCTTCGGTGGTGAATCTTTCAAGTATGCTTCAATCCATGTCTTCGAATTTTCACGATTGTAAATTGTTTTTGCCCAGATAAATCAAAGATGAAATGAAATTTCGGTTGTCACCGCCGAAATTTCATGAAAAGATTTGGTTTATGGAAAGACCCCTTTTACTAAAGCGCATTGCGGAGAATTTAAGAGTTTCAAAGGTTGTTGCTCTTTTGGGGCCACGCCAGTCTGGTAAAACCACATTGGCGCGGGAATTCACACGCGGCGCTGAGAATTCTTTTGACTCAGCACTGAATTATTTTGATTTGGAGAATCCAGCCGACTTGGAAAGACTGGAAAATCCGGTGCTGGCTCTGGGTTTTTTAAGGGGTCTGATCGTGATCGATGAGATTCAGTTGCGGCCTGATTTGTTTCCAGTTCTGCGCGTGCTGGTGGATCGCGAAGGCTGCCCTGCGAAATTTTTGATTCTGGGAAGCGCGTCGAGGGATTTGATTCGGCAAGGATCGGAGACACTGGCAGGGAGGATCGGATTTGTGGAGGTAACGCCCTTTGGGTTCAGAGAAACAGGAGAACTGGAGCGCCTATGGATTCGGGGAGGGTATCCGCCTTCGTTTCTCGCCGATACGGACGCAGATAGTTGGCTATGGAGGAGCAACTATGTGAAAACATTTCTGGAGAGAGATATTCCTGCGTTGGGGATTCAGATTCCGGCGGTCACGCTGCGTCGATTCTGGACAATGCTTGCACACTACCACGGTCAGATTTTCAACGCATCGGAAATTGGAAAAAGTCTCGGCATTTCCGACACGACCGCGAGGCGCTATCTCGACTTGCTAACCGGCACCTTCATGATTCGCACGCTGTCACCTTGGTTTGAGAATATCGGCAAGCGGCAGGTCAAGTCGCCAAAGATTTTTTTTCGCGATAGCGGAATTTTGCATCAATTGATGGGTGCCCCAGACCGCGCAGCGATAGAGGTGCACCCCCGACTTGGTGCGTCTTGGGAGGGTTTTGCATTGGAGCAGGTCATCCGTGCCAGCGGTGCCTCGGATGAGGAGATTTACTTCTGGGGCGTTCACAACCAAGGGGAGGTTGATCTCCTTTTGATACGCGACGGCTTCAGGCATGGATTTGAAGTGAAATACACGGATGCCCCGCGCCGCAGACCTTCGCAGAAGCTTGCGTTGGATTGCCTGAAATTGGATCGTCTGGACATCGTTTGCCCTGGATCTGCGAGTTACCCGCTTGATGAAAAGGTCCATGTCGCCGGATTGGATAAGGTGGTTGAACTTTTCGAAAAGGCGAAGAAATGAAAAATCGGCGGGCCCAGCAGCGAGCCCTGTAGCGGCATCTCTGTGAGCGCCGAGGCGGTGGCAAAATTATTTTTACAGGGGAATTCGCTGAAGCGCTTGGCTGTAGTCGGTGGTTCTCTGCGCTCATTTCATACAGAGGGAGGCCATTTGTTATTCAGGGGGAATTGTTCCACATGGAACAATTCTGTCCAGAGGAATGCTTCACGCGTGGATTTTTTCGGGAAACCGTCTTTAAAAACAGGGCTCTAAAATGGCGTTAAACGCGTTTTTATTCAAAAGGAAGGTAGTGATAGCAGAAGGGTGGGGCGGGCGTCAGAATAACAGTTTTTGAGCCAATGCGAGCGAGTCGATTTTGGACAAAATCTTAGAATGCCTAAAAAAGGGAACCCAGTTTGCCCGGCGGGGGCGGAGTCATTTCGTGAAGAGAGTTGACAGAATGATGCATTCCAAATTGGCAGGGCGTGGTCCGGGCGATTTTTGGCAGGGTGTTTCCGGGAGTGTGTCGATGGTTTCCGAGTTTATATTTGGGTCAAGCCGGAGGTCGACCCTCCAAGGACAGCGCGCTGACGCGCGGCGTATCCATGGGCGCCGGGGATATGCGGAAATCATTTTGTTGGGATGGGAAGGCGGCGGGCGGGCAAACTTACATAGACAAGCAAAATTTTCTGGTTTAATAATTTGTTATCAGTATTTTATACTTTTTTCGTGATCGGGATGCGAAAAATGCGAGGGAGAAAATTATCAAGGAAATCATTTGACATTTGCAGCATGGGAACTTAATTCTGCGCGGGTCAGCGGGGATTTCCGTCTGAAGGGGATGGATTTCCGTTGCCGACTCCAACACCTTTATGCATTCGGTTCTCGACACACCCGTTTTGGTTCTCAACCGCCTTTGGCAGGCGGTGAATACATGCAGTGCGCGCCGCGCGTTCACCTTGCTTTATCAGGGTCACGCGCAGGTGGTTTCTGCGGAGGGCGGTCAGGGGTTTTTGACCCATGATTTCAACAGTTGGCAGGATTTTTCGCGGACGAATCCGGATCCGGACATGGCGAAAACGGTTTCGATGAGGATTCGCGTGCCGCGTGTGATTGTGCTGTTGCTCTTCGAGCGCCTGCCGAAGAAGGAAGTGAAATTCACGCGCCACAATGTTTTTGAGCGGGACAACAACACTTGCCAGTATTGCAACAAGGTTTTTTCGCGCGAGATGTTGAATTTGGACCACATCATGCCGAGGGATCGCGGCGGGCAGACGAATTGGGAAAACATCGTTTGCTCGTGCATTCCGTGCAACACGCGCAAGGGAAACCGTCTCCCGCACGAGGCGGGAATGGCGCTCATCCGCAAGCCCAAGCGCCCGCGCTGGAGGCCGTTTGTGAACATCTCGGTATCGAACCATCCGCACGAGAGTTGGCGTCACTTCCTCGACATCGCGTATTGGAATGTCGAGCTGGGCGACAGTTGAGGACGCCTGATCTGGAGGGGATTCCAGGGCCTCGAAAAAAAATAAAAAAACTTCTTGTGCACACCGGGGGAGTGTGAGAATCTGAACTCGTTCTGGGGGGAACAGCAGGCCGTCGTGACACTCGTCGCGGCGGCCTGCAACTTTTATAGGGACTGAAGATTCTGCAAATTCTCAGTCTGCGTGCGTCTCTCCGAGTTGCGGAAGCATTTCTTCAAAAAGCCGCGCAGCCGCTTGCAGAGCGGCTTCGAAGTCGATCTCCTCGCCGCTTTCGCGCTCGAGGCTTGTCATTTCCACGCCGGCGAGGCCACAGGGAGTGATGTTGGAGAAGGCGGCCGTGGAGATGGCGAGGATATTGATGGCGAAGCCGTGCATGGAACCCCATTTGCGAACGCCCACACCCAGGGAGGCGAGTTTTCTTTCCCCGACCCACACGCCGGTGAGGCCCTCGCGGCGTTGGGCTGTGACGCCGAATCCAGCGGAGAAGCGGATGAGATACTCTTCGAGAAAGCGCAGGTAGAGGTGCAGGTCGCGGCCGCGCGTGTTGAGGTCGAGGATGGGATAGCCGGTGAGTTGGCCGGGGCCGTGGTAGGTGGCCTGCCCGCCGCGATTGGTCTCGAAGACGGCGTGAGGGAGGGCGTCGCGAAGGCTTGAGCGGTCGCGTGTGCGGCCGATGGTGTAGACGGGTTCGTGCTCGAGGAGGATGAGGGTTTCATCGGCCTCGCCGCTTTGCACCTGACCTACGAGCCGCTCCTGGAGGGCAAGCGCGGCCTCAAAGGTGAGTCGGCCTGGACTGACGATATTCATCGGCGGCGGAGCGCGGCAGGGGCCGGGAATTTGGTGGTTTGAAAATGGGTGAAGCCCACCGCTATGGCATCCGCCGCGTCAGGAGGTGGAGTGACTGTGAGGCCGAGCAGCGTGCGAACCATGAAGGCGACCTGGGTTTTTTGAGCGGCACCGGTTCCGACAACGGCCTGTTTGACACGGCGGGGGGCGTATTCGTGGATGGGCAATCCGCGTTGCGCGGCGGCCAGCAGAACGGCTCCACGGGCGGATCCCAGCGTGATCGCCGTGGGGAAGCTTTGCACATAGATCACGCTTTCGACAGCCATGGCTGTGGGTTGGAAGCGGACCATGGCATCCGTGAGCCGCGTGTGGATTTCCAGCAAGCAGCCGGGAATCGTGAGTTTCGGTGGATTTTTTATCACATCGAAATGCAGGCACCGAACCTTGCCGGCCGAGCGCTGGAGGATGGCAAAGCCGGTTCCGCGCAAGGAGGGATCGACCGCGAGCAGGGTTTCATCGGCGTCCATTCAGGTGCGAATTCAAAAGTTCCGGAAGGTCATCGCGCCGGCGGCAGGCACGAATTCATCGGGCTTCTCGCCGTTCTTGAGATACGCCACGGTCTTGTCGCCCTCGGCGGGGAGCGTGACCTGGCCTGGGCCGACGAAGCCCGCTGGACGCGCCGCGAGGGTGTAGAGGATGTTCAGCATGCCGCCGGGTTGGAGATTCGAGGCGGTGCGGTGCACTTTGAGGATTCGCGCGGTCACTTCGACATCCTGCTGACCTTCTTCCGCGCCGGGTTCCACATCGACGCGGAGAATTTCCACATCCAAATACTCGGGTGCGGCGGCCTGCATTTTTTCATAGGCGGAAGGCGGAAGCTCGGCGTGCAGGCTGGCGAGAAAAAATACGGCGGCGAAGGCTGTCAGAATCTGTCGCATGCGAAACTTCTGGCCATCGCAGGCGGGATGCGCAAGCGAATCCGTGCGGACAAATCTTTCGGATGCCGCGCCGCATGCGGTGTGATAAGACATCGCCGCGCGCCGCACATGAAAAAATATCTCCTTCCGACTCTGCAAGCGGCGGTCACCCTTTTCATCTTTGCGAAACTTTTTGGTGATGCCTCCTTGAGGGAAAATGTCGCGCGGGCATTGGCAGCGGCGGATTTCGCCTGGCTCGCGGGCGCGGCCTGCGCGGCGGCCGCGAGTGAAATCCTGTGCGCTACGAGATGGTGGGTGATCCTGCGCGCCTTCGGCTTGCGGGTCCGCTGGCGCGATGCCGTGGCCTTCTCGGCAGTTGGACTTTTCTACTCGCTCGGCTTGCCCGGCTCGGCGGGGGGCGATGCGGTGCGGACGCTGTATTTGATACGCCTCTTCCCTGATAAAAAAATGGCGTCCGCCTTCTCAGTTCTTGCCGACCGGCTGTGCGGACTCGCCGCGCTGGTGGTCTTCATGGCGGCGACGCTTGCGTGGAACCACCAAACATTTCTGGCGGGCGAACTCGGGCGCGGCCTCGTGCTTTCGGCCGTTGCGCTTCTTGCAGGAGCGGTGTTGATGCTTGGTTTGTGGTGGATGACAACGATCCCCTCTTTGAAGGATTTCGTGAAGCGGCGGCATCCGCGTTTCAGCCCGCACCTTTTGGAATCGGGCGCGATTTTTCAGCAGATGGCCCAACGGCCCGGCGCCTTGCTTGCGGGTTGTTCGCTCGCGGCCGCCGCGCTCGCAGCCCATTTCTTCGGATATTATTTCAGCGCGCAGGCCTTCGGCTCGGGTCTTGGAATGGGAAGCGTGTTTTCCATCATGCCCGTTGTGGATACGCTCACCATGCTGCCGGTGGCGCTTTACGGCCTCGGGCTGCGCGAGGCTCTGTTCAATGTCCTGCTCGGGACATTTTTTGGAACACCTCCGGCCACAGCGACTCTCATCTCTCTGGGCGGATTCGGAGCACAGGCTGCCGTCGCGCTTGCGGGCGCCGCTTTTCTGCCCTTCACGAAGTTTCTCGGCTTCGGGAAGGACTACAAAAAATGAACACAAAAGTCGTGGTTGGAAATTATCCGGTGTTGGTCTATCAGTGACCTGTGCAGCAACTCCGATCCAAGCGCCGCAAGAACCCCGAGGTTTGGCACAAGGCCAACCGCATGATGATTGCCCTCATCATTGCAGGATTCGTGGCTGTGGCGGTTGCCGCGTTCTATCCTGAAATCGTCAGGCACCGTTCGCTGGCAAAGCAACTCGCCGAGGAAAAAAATCTCCTCGCCGACCAGCAACTCACCAAGGCCCGCCGCGAGCGCGAGGTGCACCTCCTTAAAACCGACAGCGAGTATGTTGAAATCATCGCCCGCGACCGCATCGGGGTCATGAAGGAGGGCGAAACGATTTACCGGTTGGATTCCCCCGCCACCGCGACGCCGAAAACGGGCACGAACTGATCGCCGCCGCGCCGGTGTTTCGAGATTTAGGTTTAAAGCCTCGGCATGCGGCTGTAGGTTCTCCGCCTCAATGAACGAAGAACTTCAGAATTTGGACACCTCCGCGATCAAAGGCCGCCTGGCCTCGTTGCGGAGGTTTCTTTGACTTGCCCGCTCTCACCCAAAAACTCTCCGAAATCGAAGCCCGCATGGCGGCACCGGATTTCTGGGACAGCCGTGAACGCGCCCAGCGCGATGTGGCCGAGGTCTCCTCGCTGCGCTCGAAAATCCAACCCATGCAGGCGCTGGAGTCCCGCGCCGCCGATCTCGAGGTGCTCCGCGAACTCGCCATGGAGGAGTCGCCCGAGAACCAAGCGGCCGCCACGGCCGAAGTGATGGCGGAATTTTCCGCGATTCAAAAAGACCTCGATAAATTCGAGATCACGGCCCTGCTTTCCGGCCCCTATGACAACTGCCCCGCCTTCCTTTCCATCAATGCCGGAGCGGGCGGCACGGAGTCTTGCGATTGGGCGGACATGCTGCTGCGCATGTATCAGCGCTGGATGGAACGCCACGGACTCGAGTGCGCCATCACAGACATCCAACTCGGCGACGAGGCGGGCATCAAATCCGCCACGCTGCGCGTCACAGGAGAAAACGCCTACGGCTACTTGCAGACCGAGCGCGGAGTCCACCGCCTCGTGCGCATCTCGCCCTTCGACTCCAACAAGCGCCGCCACACTTCCTTTGCCGGCGTCGATGTCGTGCCGGAGATCGAGGATGTGCCGGTGGAAGTCAACGAGGCGGACATCAAGCTCGACACCTTCCGCGCCGGCGGTAAGGGCGGGCAAAATGTGAACAAGGTGGAAACCGCCGTGCGCCTCACGCACATCCCGAGCGGCATCGTCGTGGCCTGCCAGGCCGAACGCAGCCAGGGCCGCAACCGTGAACTCGCCCTCCAACTCCTCAAGGCGAAACTTTTCCAGATCGAAAGCGACAAAAAACGCGCCGAGGTGGATCGCCAATACGGAGAGAAAGGCGATGTCGCCTGGGGAAACCAAATCCGCAGCTATGTCTTCCAACCCTACCAAATGGTGAAGGATCTCCGCACCGGCGTGAAAACCGGCGACATCCAGGCTGTGATGGATGGCGACATCGATGCCTTCATCGAAGGAAAACTCCGGGGCCTCACCTACAAAAAAGGCGAGAGCGACGAGGACGACGAGTAGCCGGGCGGGTGCGCTGGAGAGAGGCGGCATTTCCCATCGCTGGGAAAAAAGTCCCGTCCGCCCCGGCCGTCATGGACAGCCTCTACAGTATCCGCTCGCTGGCGCGTCGGTGCGCAGTTTAGAAAACCAGCCCGGCGAGGAATCCCAGCACGGCTGCGTTTTGCACGGCGGCGGTTCCTGTTCCATCCGGGTGTGAAAAATACTGGGCGAAGGGTTGAACATAAGACCAGCCATTGATCTGGAAGCGGTAGCCGCCTTCGATCACAGCCGTGTAGCCATCCACCTTCGCACTGACACCACCCTGATACGCCCCGTAGCCGATCGAGATCATCGTCAGATCCTCGTCGCGGTGCGGGATGAGGCCGGTGTAAACGAGTCCGCTTTGGAAGTAGAAGGGATACACATTTTTGACAGCGTATCCGGGGGCGAAAGTGAGGAGGTTGAATGCGCTCAAGCCTTGCTTGGAGAGCTTCGGAGCGGATGCAGCCACGGTGGACTTGAAGGATTTTCCGCTGGCGACCGATTTCCCGTCGCGCTTGGGAGCGGGGGCTTCTTCGGCGGAGGGTTCGCGATAGAGCATCTGGTCGGCTTGGAAATAGAAGCCATATTGTCCGGCGTCCTCGGTGCCGTTCCACGAACGCGTTTTGTTGGCAGGCGTGCCGTAAAAGTAGCCGCCGAAAGCGTATTTTCCTGGCAATTTCGAATCGCCGATGCTCGGGGTGTAACCTGTTTCTCCCATGTAGAAGAGGCCGTTCTGGTTGGTGGCGGGGCCGTATCCCTGGAAGGCGAGGCCGTGGTTTGTGGAAGCTGTGGCTTGCGGGAAGGACATGAAGAGACCGTTTTTCACATAGACGGTTTCGTGGAGTTGAACTTTCAGCGTGCCGCCCCAGGTCGAGAAGCTTGATGAGAAGGGAATGTTGCCGCCGATGCCTTTGGCGCTGTTCACCGCGTTGTTCAGGAAAAGTTTTGAGAGCGGCTGGTCGGCGAACTCTTTTTGCGGCTGAAGCCAACCGCCGCGCAGGACGACCATGTCTTTGACGGGAAGGAGGCCCTTGGTGCCGATCTCAAGACCGAAGGCGAGAACGCGGAATTGCGTGCCGGATTGCCAATTCGAGGGATTGAACATCGACTGCGCCTCGACGAAGTTGTTCGGGTTCGAGTCCTTGGTCGAGTCGCGGTAGCGGAAGCTGGAGAAGGCCAGCACGCCTTCGAGGTCTTCCATTTTGAGTAGCTTTCCAAAATTGATCTCGTTGCCGAAGTTCAGTTGCCCGTCCCAGAATCCGCGCGAGCCTTTTTCGCTATCCACAACGCCGAAGAACGCGCCCTGATAGTTGCCGTTGAAGGAAACGCCCTCGGTGGCCAGTTTTTGGCGCAGGTCGAAACCGAAATTTCCCTCGCCGCCGAGCATGTATTTGCCATTCCACCAATCGTTGAAGGGCTTTGAGCGGTCGTCATCGGGCGCAGGCATGCGGTCGCCGCCAATCGTTCCCGAGGTGCCGGAAAGAATTTGCCCGTCTTTGATTTCGACCGGACCCCGGAGAACGATAGGTTGCCAGTGGAGTCCTTGAAGGATGTGGTTTTCGGTATCGGCGGCAAATGCGCCCGATGCGGATGTAATAACCAGCGCTGCTGCGCAGGCGAGGGATGTGGTGCTTCGACGGGTGAGGTTTTTCATGGCACAGGGAGCCTGCCTGTGGAGGCCGGTTCGAGAATCCGTTTAGTGTTAATTTTTCGTAACTTCTCAAAATGCGTGTGATGGCAATGCGCACCTCCGCCCAATCAGACGGCCCGCGCTCGACAACTCCGCCGAGCGCGCTATTGTGCCTCTACGATGAAATTCGAAGACTGGCCTGAAGAGTGGCAGGAGTGGGCAAGGCTCACCCCGCTGGAGCGCTTCCGGGAAAGCGAGAAAATCTTCGCCAACTATTTAGCCATGGGAGGTAGCCTTGATCCCGACCCCGATCCGACAAGTCCTTTCTACGATACAGAAACATCAGGTTCAGGCGCTGCTTATGGGCGGCCAGGCTTGCGTGTTCTACGGCGCAGCCCAGTTTAGCAAAGATGTCGACTTTTTGATCCTCGCGAAGGAGGAGAATTTTGAGGGTCTGCATGCTGCGCTTGCCGAGCTGAATGCTGTCAGGATAGCCATTCCCCGCTTTGATCCGCGTGTCTTGGATCGAGGCCACGCCGTCCACTACCGTTGCAAGGCGACCGGTGTCGAAGGTCTTTGGGTGGATATCATGACAAAGCTCCGCGACCTGCCGGATTTTTCCGTGCTTTGGAACAGAAGAACGACGATCACCGAATCGAACGGAGAGGAAATTCACCTGCTTTCCGTTCCTGACCTCGTCAATGCGAAGAAAACCCAGCGCCTCAAGGATTGGCCCATGATTAGCGCGTTGGTGGAGGGACATTATGAACAACACGCCGGCGAGCCCAATCCCCATCGAATCGAGTTCTGGCTTCGGGAATCGCGCGTAGCAGATCGCCTCCTCGACCTCGCCGGGCGCTTTCCATCGGAGGCCGCCGCGATGGCCTCTTCCACCCGGCCGCTCCTCGCGCTCGCCATCACACCCGACCTTCCCCGTCTCCGCGAGGCGCTGGATGCCGAGGTGCGGGCCGAGCAGGAGAAGGACCGCATTTATTGGGAGCCCCTCAAGCGGGAGATGGAGGAATTCCGCCGCGCCGAGCGGGGCGCGTCATAGACGGAATCGTTACGGGATTGTCTCTTGCCATCGGCCGCGCGAGCCGCTTTTCTGGCAGGCTCAAAAACTCTACCCGTATGAATTTAGACACCGCTTCTCTCGAAATCGCCGCCCGCGACGCACGCGGATTGGCCATGGACGCCGTCACGAAATGCAAATCCGGCCACCTCGGCCTCCCGCTTGGCGCAGCGGACATCGGAGCCGTTCTCTTCGGAGCCTCCATGAGCTTCAATCCCGACGAGCCCCGCTGGCTGAACCGCGACCGCTTCATCCTCTCCGCAGGCCACGGCAGCATGTTCCTCTACGGCTGGCTCCACCTCGCGGGCTACGGCGTGTCTTTGGAAGAAGTGAAAAATTTCCGCCAACTCGGCAGCATCACTCCCGGCCATCCGGAGTTCCACGAAACCCCCGGCGTCGAGGCCACCACAGGCCCGCTCGGCCAAGGCGTGTCGAATGCCGTCGGCTACGCCATCTCGGCCAAAATGTGCGAGGCCCGCTTCAACACATCCGCTCACAGTATTTTCAACCACCATGTCATCGCCCTCGCCGGTGATGGCTGCCTGCAGGAAGGCGTGGCGATGGAAGCCAGCGCGCTCGCAGGCCACCTCGGACTCGACAACCTGATCCTCATTTATGATTCCAACAATGTGACGCTCGACGCCATGGGCCCCGTCACACAAAGCGAGGACACCGCCGCGCGCTATGCCGCGATCGGATGGGATGTCCACCAGATCGATGGACACAACCTCCACGAGATTGCCGAGGCCATTGAAAAAGCCAAGTCCGCCACCAGCGGCAAGCCGCAGTTCATCATTGCAAAGACGCTCATCGGAAAAGGCATTCCCGAAGTGAGCGGCACAAACAAAGCTCACGGCGAGGCGGGCGTGAAATTTGTCACCGAATCCCGCAAGGCCCTCGGCCTGCCCGAGGAGACCTTCTTCGTCGCTCCCGAGACCAAAGCGTATTTCGAAAAACGCAAAGCCACCCTCAAGTCCGAATACGCCGCGTGGGAAAAATCCTACGCCGCCTGGCGCTCGGCCAACGCCGATCTGGCGAAGGAAATCGATGACGCCCTCGCGGGAAAAACCCCGAACCTCCTCGATGTCATCCCGCCGTTTGATCCGGCCGTCAATATCGCCACCCGCAAAGCCGGCAGCGATGTGCTCCAGCCGATCTGCGCCGCCATGCCGCTCGTCACCAGCGGCAGCGCCGATCTGCACGGCTCGACGCTGAACTACATCAAGGACGGCGGCGACTTCAACCGCACGAACCACGCCGGACGCAACCTCCACTTCGGCATCCGCGAACACGCCATGTGCGGCATCATGAACGGCATGGCCTACGACGGCATCTTCCGCGCCAGCGGTGCAACATTCCTCGTCTTCAGCGACTATGGCCGTCCATCGATCCGCCTCGCCGCGCTGTCGCATCTCCCGACCGTTTACATTTTCACCCACGACTCCGTGGGCGTTGGAGAAGACGGCCCGACCCACGAGCCTGTCGAGACCGTTGCCGCCCTGCGCGCGATTCCCGGCCTGGATGTCATCCGTCCCGCCGACC
>JBJTGE010000323.1:0-7350 GCA_046093785.1 Spartobacteria bacterium | reverse complement strand
CGAAACACGGGGATGCTCGGCAGAAATCTCGCCAGCAGGGAAACCCCGACCACACTGCCAATAAAGGTGATGATGAGGTTCCACATCGGCACTTCAAGACTCTCAAAAGAAAAATTCAGCGGCTGGGCGGGATACAAATCGGCCATGGAAAAAAAGACCGCCGCAAGCACCATGAGCACGCCACCGAGGGCCAAAAAGAAAACTCCGGGAAAGAAAATGACCTCGATCAAAATGCAAACAACGCCCATCACGAAAAGCGCCACCATTTCCAATCCCGTGAGACCTGCGATGTAATGTCCCCCGAAGAAGAGCAGGAAGCACACGCCGGAGAGGACTCCTGCCACACCGAAGCCCGGAGCTTTGAACTCAAGGTAAGCCCCCATGATTCCACCCAGCAAAAACAAAGGAGCGAGCGTGGTGATCCATTGGGCGATGCTCTCAAAACCGGATGGCTCCAAGCGCACAATCCGCTCCGGGGAGAGTCCGCAGGTTTTGACGAGCGCGGCGACATCCGGCTCGACGCCTGATGCGAGCAGGGGCTTTCCTCCGATATCCCGCACGGCCTCTTGGGCGCTCAGGGTGAGCAACGCGCCCTTGGGATTGATCACCTCGCCACCGACCTTCACCTCTTTGTCGAGATTCATGAAACCATCCACCAATTCAGGGTGGTAGCCGTTCTTTTGGGCCACACTGCGGAAGTATCCCGAGTAATAAGACACGATCTTGGCATTCATGGTTTCGGGAATTTCCTGCCCGCTGCCAGCCACCGGCGCAGCGGCTCCAATCGCACTGACGGGAGCCATAAAGACCTTCTTGGTGCCGAGGGCGATCAACGCACCGGCGGAGCCCGCATTCGCATTCACATAGGTGTAGGCGGGAATCGGACTCTTGGAGAACATCTGCACGATTTTCTCAGTCGCCTTGAGATCACCGCCGGGCGTGTCCATGTCCAAAACAATGGCCGAAGCCGCGACGGCCTCGGCATTTTTCAAAGCCCTCCGGAGGAAAAAAAACTGCGCTTCGCTCACCATGCCCTTCACCGGAAGAACAACCACAGAGCCCGTGGAAATGGAAGGCTCCGCCGCACGGGCAGGCATCAGAGCGGCGAGACAAACAAAGAGATAAAGAAAGCACTTCATAGCGGCGCAAATCTCCCTCGCGCCCCGAGAGGCCGCAAGGTATTTTGAGGTTGTGGGACTCATCTCCGAGGAAACAATCCAACGCGTCAGCGATGCGAATGACATCGTTGATCTGATCAGCTCGTATTTTCCGCTCAAGCGCGCGGGAACGAGCTTCCGTGCGCTCTGCCCTTTCCATAGGGAGAAGTCCCCATCCTTCCATGTGAACCCTGCGCGGCAGAATTACCATTGCTTCGGATGCGGCGCGGGAGGCGGGGTGCTGCGTTTTGTCATGGAATACGAGCATCTCGATTTTCCATCCGCTGTGCGCCGTCTGGCACAACGCGCCGGAATTCCGATCATCGAAGAAGCCTCGACCGCCGAGGATCACCAAAAACACGGCCTCCGACAGCGTTTGCTTGCCCTGCACGCCGAGGCCTCGACTTGGTTTCACGACCATCTCCTGAAATCTCCAGACGCATCCCAGGCGAGAGACTACCTCAAATCAAGGGGTCTCAACTCAACCATCGCAAAATCGTGGCAACTTGGCTTTGCGCCCGGCTCGTGGGATGCCCTTCTCACGCACTTGCGAGGACGCCGATTCACGCAGGAGGAAATCCTCCAAAGCGGACTGGCTTCTTCCAAGGATGAGGCCCCGAACTCTGGAAGCACCCTCTACAGCAGATTTCGCAACCGCGTCATGTTCCCGATCCGAAACGACTACGGCGAAGTCATCGCTTTCAGCGGGCGCATCCTCGAGGCGGACGCCAAGGCGGCAAAGTATGTCAACTCCCCGGAGACGCCGCTTTTCACCAAGGGCCGGGTTCTCTACGGCCTCGATAAAACCAAGCGCGACCTCATTGAAAAAAACGCCGCCATCGTGTGCGAGGGGCAGATCGATTTGATCTCAGCCTTCGAGGCAGGCATTCGAAATGTCATCGCACCTCAGGGAACGGCCTTCACAGGCGACCAGGCGCGGCTTTTGAAGCGCTATGTCGAAACCGTTCTTCTCTGCTTCGACTCCGATGCCGCAGGCAAAAAAGCTGCCGCCCGCTCCCTGCCAGCGCTGCTCTCACAGGGTCTACTGGTAAAAATCGTCACCCTCCCCCAAGGCGAGGATCCCGACTCACTCATTCGACGCTCGGGGCCGGAGGCGTTTTTAGAAGTCATCAACAATGCGACGGACTTTTTCGAGCACAGCCTGAACGAAGCCTTCGCTTCGGGGGAACTCAACGACAACGCTGGCAAATCCCGACTCGTCGGTCGCATCGCCCCCCCGTTGGCCCTCGTGCAGGACGCCGTTTTGAGAGAGACCATTCTTGGCCGCACCGCTTCACGCCTTGGACTCCCACAGGGTGCGATCAGGGTGGCCATGAAGGCGCCATCCGTCGACCAAGATGAAACCCAGGCCCAAGCACCGCAAAAAGAAGAGGAACTCACCCTCTCCGCTGGAATGGAAATGCTCTGCCGTCTCACGCTCACGAGCCAAGAAGTCCGGGGTTGGCTCAGAACCCAAACCCGGTTGGATGATTTCGAGCCGGGGGCTGTTTTGGTGACCAAGCTGGCCCAAGCCGACTACGAGGATGAGGCCCCGCCGCCGTCTACACTTTTGGCGCAGTTGACGGGTGCCGAGGAACGACTCATTTCGGCGATGGACATTCACCGCCCCACTCCCACACCGTTGGATCGGGCCAAGCAAATCCTCCAAGGCTTGAGCGTTCAGCAACTCACTCGCGAGATCGAGGGTCTCAAGAGCCGCATCGCCAACCCGGCGATCCCAGCGGACGAGAGGCAAAAAATCCAAAAACAAATCCTTGACCTGACGATCCGCGTGGCGGATGTTCGGCGGCCTTTTCTCCAGGCCTAACGGAAAGCAGATTGAAAACAAAAACCACCTCTTCAAAAAGCCCGTCCCGTCCGGCGGCTAAATCCAGCGCAGCCAAGAAGGTTTCCAAACCTTCCAAACCGGCGGCGAAGTCCAACCCCAAATCCGGCAAACCCGCGCCGGCAAAGGCCACAAAGCCGATCGCCAAAAAAGCCGTGGCCGCCTCCAAGCCAAAGCCGAAGCCTGTTGCGAAGAAGGCGAAGCCGACACCAAAACCCGCTCCCAAGCCCGCAGCCAAGGCATCCGTCAAAAAATCGATCCCTCAAAAGGTCGCCCCGAGATCAAAAGCCTCCGCAAAGCCAGCGGCAAAGGCTCCCGCCAAAGCGCAAAAAATTTCCCAAAAGTCTCCTGCCCGCACCACAACTCCTGCCAAGAGCGCCCCGGCAAAGAGCGCCAAACCGGTAGCTAAAGCAGCCTCCAAGCCGGTCCCGGCGAAGGCGACCAAGAGCACTTCCAAGCCTGCTCAAAAACTTCCCGTTCCCCCGAAAGCTCCAGAAAAAAAACCTGAAGCTGAAAAGAAAAAAAATAACAAGGAGAAAAAAAACGAGGTCTCCAAATCCGAATCTGCTCCGCAGCCACTTCCGATGAGCATCCCCAAGATGATTCAAGAGAAGGTTCGCGATCTCATTCGCCTGGCCAAGGAACAAGGCTACCTCACTTACGAGGATCTGGATGAACATCTGCCCGAAGGCGTGAGCAATCCAGAGCATCTGGATGCCATCATCAGCCAGTTGCGCGGGGTTGAAATCGAAATCATTGAATCATCAGATGTAGATCGCGTCAAAGAAGTTAGAAAAGACGAAGAAGAAGAGGACAAGGACGAGAAAGAGGAAAAAGAAGAGAAGGAAGAAAAAAGCGACGCCAAACTCGATATTTTGGATGATCCGGTCAGGATGTATCTGAAACAAATGGGGCAAGTCCCATTGCTGACCCGCGAGCAGGAGGTGGAAATCTCCAAACGCATCGAAGACGCCGAGTTGAAAGTGCAAGAACTCCTCTACGGCTTTGGATTCGTCGCAAGAGCGCATGTTGATCTCGCACAAAAACTTATAGATCAACGCGAGCGCTTCGACCGCGTCATTCTCGACAAAAAGATCGAAAGCCGCGAGCGCTACATGAAGGCCCTCCCCCGCCTCTGCCAACAGGTGAAGCGCGCCACGGATTCTGTTTCAAGACTTTACTCGGAGGCCGCTCAGGTCGGCCTGAATTCAGAAAAACGCAAGAAATTCGATCGCGCCCTCAAGTCGCTTCAGCAATTTTATCCCAAGTTCTTTTTCAAACAAAAGGTCGTTGAAGATTTTGTTGTGCTCGTTGAGGAAAACCATCGCGCTGTGTCCAATATCCAGAAGGAACTCGGCAAGCATGCGAAGGATGCCAACCCCAAGCTCCGCCGCCAACACACCGCCGAACTCAAGGAGATGCAAGCCAGGTTCTGGCTGACTCCCGACGAGCTGAAAACGCATCACGAGAATCTCAAAGTCTGGCACCGCAAGGCGCTCAAAGCCAAAACCGAAATGGTTGAGGCCAACCTGCGCTTGGTTATTTCCATCGCCAAAAAATACACCAACCGCGGACTCTCATTCCTCGACCTCATTCAGGAAGGCAACATGGGCCTCATGAAAGCCGTTGAGAAATTCGAATACCGCAGAGGTTATAAATTCTCCACCTACGCCACTTGGTGGATTCGGCAAGCCATTACACGCTCCATCGCCGATCAGGCCCGCACGATCCGCATCCCCGTGCACATGATCGAGACAATCAACAAGCTGATCCGCGTGCAGAAACAGCTTGTTCAGGAATACGGACGCGAGCCCACCCCGGAGGAAATCTCGGACGAAATCCAGCTTCCTGTCGAGCGTGTGCGTGCCGTTTTGAAGATGGCCCAGCAGCCGATCTCCCTTCAAGCACCCGTGGGCGACAGCGACGACACAAGTTTCGGCGACTTCATCGAAGACAAAGGTGCCGAGAACCCCGCCGACATGGCGGCCATCGTCTTGCTCAAGGACAAAATCAAAGATGTCTTGGAATCCCTCACCGAGCGTGAGCGCCAAGTTCTCGAGCAACGCTTCGGCCTCGTGGACGGCTACAGCCGCACGCTCGAAGAGGTCGGACGCCAATTCAAGGTCACCCGCGAACGCATCCGTCAAATCGAAGCCAAGGCCCTGCGGAAAATGCGCCACCCCACCCGCATCCGCCAACTCGAAGGCTTCCTCGACGCGCACGAAACCTGAAATTTCCCGCAACTTCGGCCAGCCAGCCGTGTTTGATTCCGTATGAAAGACGACCTTGCGGAGAATGACGAACTGTGGAGCCTCTTGGGCCACGCCCGAAAAACCACGCCCTCGCCTTTCTTCGCAAGAAATGTCCTGCGGTCGGTCAGAAATCTCTCCCCTGCCCCAACCATCCCGCGCTTCTTCCTGCCTTGGCTCCAGGCCGCAGCCCTCAGCATCCTGCTGCTCGGTTTCACCCTCTCCCTCATCCACCCCCAAAAAAGCCAAGTCCCGCCCGAACTCGTGGAATACTTCGACATCGCCGCCGGACTCGACCAATTTGCTCTGGCAGACGATCTATCCCTCAACCATCTCGCAAACAGCTCCCTTTAGACCCGAATCCCCGGCGGTCGACCCTCCCATAAGATTCGCGCTGCCGCGCGGTGCGTGAATCCGGGAGGGGCATCGTCTCGCATGCCCCAAGATTCAGCCGCGCAGCGGCGTTGGCGAGAGACGCCAACAGCATAGTCTCGACCGCAGTAAGGGGAGCACGACGAGGTGATGGCAACTCCCAGCAATCTTGGGTCAAGCCGGAGGTCGACCCTCCCATAAGATTCGCGCTGCCGCGCGGTTCGTGAATCCGGAATCGCGCCCCCTTTTTTAGGAGGTCTTTGCAGCCAATGCCGACTCTCGCGTGGCATGCACTTCCATGGCCTCCAGAAATCCGGCCATTTCAAAAATCTCGTGCACGGTCGGAGTCAGCGCCGCAAAGGCACAGGTGCCGCCACGGGTTTTCATGCGCTTCACGGTTGAAAGAAAGACCCTCAAACCCGCGCTGCTGGTGAAAGAAAGAGCCGCGCAGTCGAAGATGACACGCTGCGTCTCCATTGCCAAAACAGCATCCAGGGACTTTTCCAGAGCGTCCACCGTGAGGGCATTCAGATGGCCATTAAGCGTCAAAACAACGGATGTCTCGAGATCAAAAACGGCGATTTTCAATTCAGGCAAGCTCATGAGATGCCGAGTTTGATAAATCGTGTGCGGCAGGGTGGCGATGTCTTTTTATAGACTGCTTGGGGGAGTGCCCCGACGCGGCGAGTTTGCATTTGAAATCAGGGCAACCCCGTTCATGATGTGGTTTATGAAAACGATATTCCTTTGCCTTCTTCTTGCCGCAGCTCCTTTGCAAGCCTCCGACCTGTGGAGCACCGATTACGCAGCTTCGATAGCCCAAGCCGCCTCTCAAAAAAAACCGGTTCTGCTGGAGTTTACAGGATCCGATTGGTGCCCCCCCTGCATGAAGCAAAACAAGGATGTCTTCGAGCAGCCCGCCTTCGAGGAATTCGCCAAAGACAATCTTGTGCTGGTGAAACTAGATTTTCCGCGCCGTAAAGACCAAGCACCTGAAACCAAGGAGCGCAATCAACAACTCGCCGCGCAGTATGAAGTCCAGGGATTATTCCCGACCGTCATTCTTCTGAATGCCGATGGCAAGGAGCTCGCCCGCGAGGTCGGCTACAAAGGCGGTGGCGTTCCCGGGTTCATCGACTGGGTTAAAACAAATCTGAAATAATCGCCGTCAGAAAACCAAATACCCATGCAAGAAGTTCTCGATCTTTTCAAACAAACCGGAGCCCTGCTCCACGGCCACTTTGTCCTTCGCAGCGGTCTGCACAGTCGCGAATTTTTCCAGTGTGCCTTGCTGCTCCAAGACGCGCCTATCGCGGCACTCGTCTGCGGAATGCTGGCGGAAAAGCTCGGCGCGTATGATGCCGACACGGTAGTATCCCCCGCAGTCGGCGGCATCATTGTGGGACAGGAAGTCGCCCGCCATCTCGGCAAGCGGCACATCTTTGTGGAGAAGGATGGAAATGGAGGACTCGTGCTGCGCCGTGGTTTTCAAATTCAGCCGGGCCAGCGTTTCGTCGTGGCGGAGGATGTCGTAACGCGCGGAGGCCGTGTGCAGGAAACAATCCAGATAGTGCGCGACCATGGAGGAATCGTGGTGGCGGCAGGCTCGATCGTCGATCGCAGCGGCGGCGAACTCCCCGAATTTGGATGTCCCTTCGTCTCCTTGGTTCAAATGAATGTGGAGACCTTCGCGGCGGACAATATTCCCGCCGACCTGCAAGGCATT
>JBJTGE010000322.1:0-2102 GCA_046093785.1 Spartobacteria bacterium | reverse complement strand
GGATGTTTAAAACCTGCCACTTGGCAGGCTATGAAAAAGAGAAAACACACCCGTCCATCACTCCTTTTGCTTTAATTTCGTTCCTCTATGGGATGGCTGTGGACTTTTTGTGTGTGGAAAAATGCGCTGGCACACACTCGGCGCTCATGGAGACGCCGCTACAGAATGCGCTGCGCACGAGCGACCCGCCCGAAAAAATGATTCTGCCATCCATGATTCTGTCGAAATGTTTATCCATTGGGATATCGGCCGACGAGCTTGGCCCATTTTTCGGCCGGGCTGTTCAGGCAGCGGTCGGCGTAGTGCGCCAAGAGGGAGTGCGGAGAAGTGGCGAGTTTTTGGAGGATTTGATGCGGAGTGGCTTCGAGGCACGGCTGGCCGGTGGAAGGAAACGCTTCGGGAAATGCCTCCATGATCGCGCCGAGGGGGATGGTGTAGCTCTGCGCGAAGTTGCTGGCGCGAATGTTGCCATCCGTCGTATTTTTAATGATTTCACGGATAATCACTGGTGTTTCGCTGTGGTTGGTCAAGGGCCGGAGGGCACCGGGCGGGAGCTGCGGGACCATGTCGGTGAGGGGGGGGGCGATTTTGCGATACAGGTCGGCGTATTCGGAAAAGAACTCTTGAGCGCGGAATGACTCGAGGCGATTCAGGACGGATGAGAAGCGCAAGACAGGGTCGAACCGGAAATTTTCAAAAATCCGGAGAGCCTGGTCTGTGCCCATGCGTGGAGAGCGCAGGAGCGGATGGTCGCTGGTGGTGGCGGGGTGATTCAAAACGGACTCGATGATGGCGATGGCGCGACTGTCGGATACCGCGATTGGTTGACTGGAAGCGGGATTGATGAGCTCGCTGACTGCTTTCTGGATTTCCGGACTGCTGTGGCACGCCAACTCGGCGAGGATGCTCGTGGAGGTGCGGGGGGTGATTGCATAGACAAGAAGGACGCAGGGTTCGAAATTGTTCTTGTGGCGTTTATAAAGATCGGCCGTCAGGCGTTCCGGCTTGGCGGCGAGGTGACCTTGGGAGACGCCGTGCTCGGGGCCATGGGCCATGAATTCATCGAAAACATATTGAGGAACATTGGGATGTGCAAAAATCTGATTCTTGCATCCCGTGTAGGGAAGTTTGGCCAAATAAGCCAAAATTTCGGGAAGCACACGCGGATTGTTCAGCAAGGCTTGGTGGATATGCGCATTTCTGGTTGAAATGAGGCGGCGCTGCGTGTCGTCCGGGATGTGCATTGAGGACGCCAAGCCGGCACGGACTTCGGGCGAGGGATCGCCAAACAAACGCTCCTGAAGCGCGGGCGATCGCGTGAAGCGCGCCACGGCGGCGCGCACTTCCGGGAACTCGTTGCCAGCCAATCGCTCGTGATCGGCAAGCGTGCAACCTGGCAGCGCAGTCAGGTTCACAAGAATTCGCGGACCGCCACGCTTGGAAAGCGCCGCGATGAGATCCGCCGGCAGGCACTCCCACCGCGAAAGATGTTCATGCAGACCCTCAATTTCCAAAGCATACAGGTGGCGTGCCGTTTTTTCCAAAAATTCCACGCTATCCTCACCAACGGCAATCCACTTTTTTGCTACGGCACATGCAAACGCTTGGAGAATCTCCAGCGGAGCGTCGGCCAATAGCAATTCCATGAACTCCAGAGGGAAGGGCACAGAACCACTTTTCTCAAACTGCTCTTGCAAGGCTCTCTGCAGCACAGCCAACCTCACTTCCACATTCGTGTCCCTCACAAAAAAACACAAGGGAATCTGCGGCTCAAAATCGTTGCTTTTTAGAAAGTAAATACGCCACTTGACCGGAATCAAAGCCTGCGGAATGCACGCATCAGGCCGCATCAAAAATCCTTGATAAATAGAAACAAGGACCCGCTTCGGGATCACCGAGGCCACGGACTTCGACGATGTGAACTCCCAGAGCGTGACGATGGGATTTTTCGCAGCAGCCTCGGGAAACCTCCTCCACAACCGAAACAATTCCCGCTTCGGAGTATTTGGATTTCGAGCAACCGCCTTCAGACCAGCTTCATCCAAGGAACGCGCCGCCCTCGCCAACCACTCCGGCGGCGCGTTCCTTGGATGAAGCTGTTC
>JBJTGE010000321.1:0-2184 GCA_046093785.1 Spartobacteria bacterium | reverse complement strand
CAGCAAAAAAACAAAGGGCCGCCGCATCGACCACGCCTCGCGGATGATTCCCAATGCAAGCACACTGCCCGTCACAAGCAGGGCCGCCGTATGGTTTCGATTCGGAAAAAAACCAAACTCCGGTGGCGACCATCCGCGCTTATCGAAAAAGGGATACTCCCACCCGGTTGTCTTGGCGTAGATGGCCAGCGCCGCATACCCCGCACAGGCCAGCAATCCCAAGAGCGCCACATACAACTTCACACCCGACCGCACAGGATGCCCCAGCGAAAACAACCCCGTCACCAGCGCGCCAGCCAGTAGGACCAGCCAGTAAATCGTCTCACGCGGCGCCAAAGTGATCCATGGCAGCGATGGAAAGGCCTGATAGCCCAGCAATGCCTGCCTCCACTCCGGCGTTGGAAACCAAGTCTGGGGCAGCAGGCTCAAGCTCGATGCGACAAGGATTCCGGCACAGAGAAGCCAATACCGCAGCGGCACAATCCGGTTCGGCGCGAAGACAATCATCGCCAATCCCGCACAAACGAAAAAAATACCCGTCGCCCCCTGCCTCGCACCCCCAGCCAGAAAAACAGCCGCCATCGCGCCGAGCACAAGGATCACCTGCACCAGCGCCGAACGAAAGGGAGGATACGAAGTGTTTTTTTGTCCGCTGGCCATGAATTGCGGCGAAACCGCCGGGTGCACGCATACATCACACCCGCAGGGGCATTTGCTCAAGCGGGAAAAATGTGAATAACTTGCGAAAAACCTCCACCCTTCCCACGGGGTTGTTCACAACCTCTTTGTGAATGACTGGGGAAAAGGCTATAAGTCGACGATGACATTGAGTGACATCCAACGATTGCTTGCGGAATTGGAAACCCACCCCACCCGCAGCCTTGGTCAGAACTTTCTCCACGACCAAAATCTGGCCCGTTCGATCGTCGCGCTGCTCGACATTCAGCCCGGCGACCACATCGTCGAAATTGGACCCGGACTTGGCGCGCTCACCGAGTTTCTCGTGACTCCCGAAACGCGCCTCACACTCATCGAAAAAGACAGCCGACTCATCTCGCATCTGAAGTCGAAATTCGAGCATGGAACAAACCGTGTGTTCCACGCCGATGCGTTGGAATTCGACCTGCGCGAACTCTGGGGACACGGCCCTGTGAAGATCATCGGCAACCTGCCGTATTATGTCTCCACACCGCTCATCGCAAAATACGCATCCACCCTCTCACCCGCATCAGCACTCGTTCTCACGCTGCAGCTCGAATTGGCTCAGCGCCTCGGCGCCACCCACGATACGAGTGACTACGGCGCGATGACGCTCTGCACCGGCCGCCGCTGGGATATCCGGCTCGAACGCAAACTCCCGGCCTCCGTTTTTTTCCCAAGACCCAAGGTGGAATCCGCCGTCATCACCCTCCGGCGCAAGCCGAAATCCCGCGTCCGCGCCATCGATGATTCGATTTTTGAATCCCTCGTGAGACGCGGATTTTCCGAACGTCGCAAGCAACTCCGCACCCTGCTTCCCGAGTTCAAAAACGACTGGGAAAAAATCACCACCGCCCTTGGCATGCCGCCCACTGTCCGGGCCGAACAACTCAGCCCCGCCCAGTGGGAGTCCCTCGCCTTCACCGCCTCGCCCGCCACCGCCCAGCACGGTGCGGAGCGCTTCGATGTGGTGGATGATCAAGACCGCGTCCTGCGCTCCGAGTTCCGGGATGTCATTCATGTGAATAACTTGCTGCACCGCGCCGTCCACATGCTCCTCTTCAACGCCTCCGGCGACCTCTACCTGCAAAAACGCTCCATCTGGAAAGACCGCAACCCCGGCCTCTGGGATTCCTCCGCCGCCGGACATGTCGATTCCGGCGAAGACTACCTCACCGCAGCCCGCCGAGAGCTCCAGGAGGAACTCGGCATCGAGGCCCCAGCCCTGACACCCCTCACCCGCCTCACGCCAAACGAATCCAACGGCTGGGAATTCATCCAAGCCTACCAAGCCCGCCACGAAGGCCCCTTCCACCCCGCCCCCATGGAACTCGAAACCGGCGCCTTCTTCCCCATCGAAAAAATCCGCCACTGGACCCAAAAAACCCCCACCGACTTCAGCCCCGTCTTCCTCGAAATCTTCAAAACCCTCCCCACCCGCTAAATCAAAGCGACAAAAATTTGGACGATCGTCCAAATTTTTTG
>JBJTGE010000320.1:0-4759 GCA_046093785.1 Spartobacteria bacterium | reverse complement strand
CTTCGAACGAGTCGGATTTCGATTTCAGGACTTTTGCGGTGGATGCCGATCTCTCGGCAGACTCCATCCCGAATTCAAGAGTTTGGTTTTCTACCAGACACTCCAAACGAGGCAACCCAAAAGAGCTTTTTCCGCGTGGTTTTTTTTCAATCACGCAAGCTTCCGGTCACGCATTTGCTCAAGGACACGAAAGGCCTCCGCTGCTGATTGGAAGCGGGCCGGGAGTGTCGGTGCGAGAAAGTCGGCAAGGTTGGAGTGGGAGATTTTGCGGAGTCCCATTTTGTCTCCCCAGCCTTCGAGGTCGGAAAAATTCACATCCGCTGTGATGTCGCAGCGACCCGGCGCTTTATAGATGTCGGCACCGCTGAGGACTTGGTGCGCCGCGTAGCCACGCAGGCTTCCCGCCGGCCGCCGATGATAAAGCATCGGCATGGTGTCGCCGTAGTCGATCGTCAGCATGACGCCGGATTTCCAACCCGGGATCCAGGCCTGAAGCCAGTTGCGGTAGGATTCATGCACCTCCACGCGCTGACCGATGGGGAAGGCATTTTGGAAAACGGTGGACTCGGGGAGTTCGCAAGGCTTGAGGATTTCTCCCAATCGCCCGCCTTCCAGTTGCAGGTGGAGTTCCTGCCAGCTTGTCGGCGTGAGTTCGAAAACCCTGCACGGAAAGGCATCCACAAGCTCGTTGGAAAAAATATGTGCCCGCCCGCTTGTGGCCTCCATCGCCGCAGGGAGGCTCTCATGCCATGTGACGCGCAGGCCCTTCAGCAGCTTCTTCTGCGCCTCGCGAAGCGGGGAGGAAACTTCGACAATGTGGTAGTGGATTCGCAGGCGTTTCCACCAGCCGAGGTCTGCGAGGATGTCCCGCGCGAGTTGTCCACTCCCGGCTCCGATTTCGATAACATCGCGGGCGCCGTTTTTTTGAATCCAACGCGCTACGCCCCTTGCCAGTGAGCCGTCGAGCGTGGCCATTGTGGAAAAGTCTCCCCGTCGACCTACAGCTTGGATGCGGGCGGAGTAGTAGCCGAAGGAGGGATTGTAGAGCGCCTCCTGCATGAAGCGATGGAAGGGGATCGAGCCGCCAAGCTCATCCTGGAGCGCGCGCAGGAAGGCCCCCGCCGCGCTCACGGCGTCGTGAGTTTCTCCTCCTCGCCGGAGAGGTTCTGCCATTTCGTTTTGAAGTCCGGATCGTAGCGCTGGTCTTGCAAGTCGAGCATGACCTCCCGTTGGCGAATGATTTTTTCGATGCGCGGCTGGATTTCCTGCCACACCTCGCGCAACAGGCGGAGTGCGCCCGGCTCGCGGTCCCAGAGCACCGCGTAGCTTTGAATGAAATCGGCGGCGTAGGCGGGCTCGGCGCGGTCGTGCGGGAACCAGAGGTTTTTGGGCGGCTCGGCGGTCTCGAGCAGCATCGGGGCTATGTAGATATTGCGCAGGATGGCCTCGATGTATTTCTCGCGCGCCTCCATTTCCCGGCTTTCCAGCGAGCAACTCAGCGCCCAGCCGAAAATGAAAGAGGGTTCCTTGAAGTCGGAGGGGTAGTCCTGCTCATAGCGGTGGAAAAATTTCGCCGCCTTGTCGGGAGCCTCCGCCAGAAGGTGCAGCATGGGGATGAAAAAACGGACACCTTGGTTGTCCATGGGATTGCAGGCGAGGAGATCCTCCAGGTCGCCGCAGGCTTCAGTGAAGCGGCCCAGATGCCAGTTCGTCATGGCGCGACCATAGATCGCCCGCAGGTAGGGTCGGGTCGCGTGGTCCTTCCACCAAACCGTGCTTGGCTGGTTTCGGAGTTCCGCGTCGCGGCGGATGATTTCATCGTAGGCGTCGCCGCAGGATTTCCAGTTTCCCGCGCTGAATTCCATATCCGCCAGTTCGACTCGGGCCGCCGAGCAATCCGGACTCTTCTCCAGGGCAAATTTGAGGAGGGCGAGTTTTTTCGAGGGCGAGCGCAGCCGGAGGGCGGTTCGCACGAGGCCCGCAGCGACTTCGCGCGGCGGGGGAGTGGCCTGCTCGGGACGGCCGTTGCGAAGCACGAGCAGGCTTGTCACGGCTTGAAGCTCCTCCGAAACAGCCTTGGCCGCCGGCGTGAAGCGGATGTTGATCTTCGACTCGGCCGAAAAGGCGCGCCAGTCCTCCTCCACCCAATCCTCGTTTTGCGGAACAAGAAGCTGATCCGGCGGCGGGGTTTTATCCAGAATGCGGTAGAGCACATTCTCGATCTTCGCTTGATCGAGTTCCTCCATCAGCTCCGGCGGGGCGATCGGCGCTCCGGTGCGGTCGCAGATGACGACAAGTGTGGGCAAAAACCAGTCCGCCCCGCTGGGAACGGCTTCTTCGAGGTCCAGCCAATGCAGATGCCAGGTGTTGCGCGGTGTTTTGAGGGCCTGGATCATAGGCTCCAATCCACATCCAGAGTGTTTTTGCGGCCGAAGCGGTCGTTGAAATAAATCTTCTTGTTCGCGGCCCCGTATTCATGGACGAGGCGTGTCACCTTCACATCGAAGCAGCAGTATTTCGCGATATCGAGAATCTTGCCTTCCCGCCACCAGCGGATCGCGTCGAGGCCGTCCGCTGTTTTCCCGACGCCGAGTGTGGCCTGGGCGATATCCTCGAGTTTGAGCCGGTGACCGGCAATGCGCTCGACTTCCTGCAGGAGGTCGAAGGACACGAGGTTCTCGCGCAGATCAAGGATCGTGTAGGCCATGAGCACATCGTAGTCGAAACGCACATGGTTGAAGCCCACGACGAGGTCGGCCCGCTGAAGGCGCTTGATGAGCTGCTCGGCGCGGTCCTCGCTGAAAATCTCGTAGCAGTTGTCCCTGGAACTGTAGGTCACGCCGAGGGACATCCCCATCTCATGCTTCTTATCCCAACCCCCGACATCGTTCGCGGTTCGTTGGGTCTCAAGGTCGAAATAGACAATATCCATGGGATGTTGCGGGCCTTGGGTCTGATCGGGTTTCGCTGATGGAAAATCAGCGCTGCAGCTTGCTGTCGAGCAGGCTCACAATCTGACGGGTCTTTTCGTCTTCCACCATGCGTTGCTTGATCAGTTTGCAGGCGTGGATGACGGTGCCGTGATCCCTGCCACCGAAGGCATCGCCGATATCCGTGAGCGGCATGCTGGTGTGCTGCCGGCTGAGATACATCGCAAATTGACGCGCCAATGCGATGTTGGCCGGGCGGCGCTTGCTGCTCATGTCCGCAATGCGCACATCAAAATGCTCGGCCACGCAGCGTTGGATTTGGTCGATGGTGACTGCTTTTTTCGCCTGCTCCTGGAAAATATCCCGCAAAAGATTCTCGATCACATCACGCGTTATTTCACGATCGCTCAGTGACTTGTAAGAGGCTACACGCATGAGGGCGCCTTCGAGGCGGCGAACATTGTTGCGAATCTTGTCGGCCAGAAATTCCATGATCCACGGCTCGAGCGAGAGGTTCAGGCTCTCGGCCTTGCTGCGAAGGATCGCAATTCGCGTCTCGGTGTCGGGCGGTTGGATTTCCGCCGTCATGCCCCACTCAAAGCGGGAGACCAAACGCTGCTCGAGTTTTTCAATCTCACTCGCCGGGCGGTCGCTCGAAAGCACGATCTGCTTGTGGGCGTCGTGCAGCGCATTGAATGTATGGAAAAATTCCTCCTGGCTCCGTTCCTTGCCGGCGAAAAATTGGATATCATCGATGAGAAGCACATCGGCCTGACGGTATTTCTTGCGGAACTTCACCAATGTCCCGTGCTGGATCGCGTCGATGAACTCGTTTGTGAATTGCTCGCTCGAGAGGTAAACGATCTTCGAAGCTTTCCCCTTGGCCAAAACATGGTGGCCGATGGCGTGCAGGAGGTGTGTTTTTCCAAGCCCGCTCACTCCGTAAACGAAGAGCGGATTGTAGGTCATGGCCGGTGAATTCGCCACGGCAAGCGCCGCCGAATGCGCAAATTCATTGTTCGTGCCGACGACAAAAGAATCGAACCGGTTGCGGGGATTCAGCCCCTGCAACTGGGCTCCGGCCGCTTTTTCCTTGGCGGGCTTGGCAGTCGCAGCGGGTGCTGGCCGTGCCGGCATCTCGGGCTCACCCGCGCTCTGGAGCTGGATCGAAGTCATTCCAGGTGCCTCCTCCAGCACCGCCTCTTTCACAATCGGTAGATAATTGCTCTCGATAAAAAACTGGTGGATCGGATTCGGAACCGAAAGCGTTAGGACATTGTCCGCCATCGAGGCGATCTGAATTCCGGAAAACCAGCGCTCAAATCCATCCGCACTCACGCGCTCCCTGATGCGTTTCGAAATTCGTGTCCAGAGGGTGGAATCTAAAGTCATCATCGTTCTCTTATTCGCCACGGTCAAAGTTGGCAATATCTGGGCTGAAGGTTGCAAAAAAGCAGGTCACTCGCAGTGACCACTCGCTCCGGGAGTTGAATGGTGTCCGGTTTTTGGACAGTTTAAATAATGAGTAAAAATAACTTGCAACAAAAAATGCCGAATTGGCTGTGATGCTCCTCCATGCCACGAAATCGGCATACGCAAGGCCGTTCCCAATGGTTTCCAAAGACAGAGCTGAGTTATTCACAAGTTATACACATGCTGGCAGTTGTTGTTTCCGCCAACAGGGCGAGAATAAAAATCCGCCCCGCCCCCCTCAAGAAAAATTCGCCTTCCGGGCATGAAAAAAAGTTTGATTTGTTGCAAAGAAAATCTTGACCCGCCCGCCGACGCTGAATTGATCGGGCTCGCAGATGGAAGGGGTGGGGGAGTGC